>CALBXV010000237.1 GCA_937890045.1 uncultured archaeon | reverse complement strand
TTTTGGTGAGGCTAAATTGAATCCGGCATAAACTGTCGAATACTTAAAAAAGTTTACAAATACTCCTTCTATCTGTCCAAATAAAAAGGATGTTGATAACAACAATCCAATCAATAACTTCTTCATTCTATTTTCTCCGTGTTAGCGTTCATCTACAACTATAAATATTAGTCTTTCACAGAAATCTCTTTTTCGACTGTATGAAGTCCTTTTTGATTTTTTGAGTCCTCAGTAGATTTGGGCAAATAACCATCCGACTTTCTACGTGATTTATCCGAGCCCGGTTTAACTCCTTGTTGTAACCTTTTTTCTAATGTTAAGTTTTTTAGCTTTTCGTTAGGTACTACCATTTTAGTACCTCTATCTTTCATATAAAATACAGTTTTAGTCATTCCGACTCTTACTATTCTGGCTTCTCGTCCACTAATATAGATAATGTCATCATTATTAAAATCATTACCCATAAAAATTTGCATCCCTTGTATTATATTAATTATGGATTCCTTAAAAAAGAAACCCAATGCAAATGTAACAGCTATCCAACCATAGTGACCTATGAATTGTTCCATAAGTGTTTGTTGGCTGTCCACGTATTTTCTCCTATATTATATTGTTTTTGTTTAGTAATAAATATAATATATACTGTGAATTACGAGTCAAAACGTACTAAAAATGAAATTGGTAAATCTTTATCATTTTTTATTGGATTTGAAAGTTTTGAAATTGCTAATAACTCATTTTCATCGTTATATAACCCTATATTTGTAATATATGTTCCAAATTCTGATCCCGTTGAAAAATTTTGATATTCAGTTCCGGCACTATAAGATAATTGATAAGAACTACTAGCGGCAGGTAACACTAAATCAATAGTGTTTTCATATTGAGGATTTTCTAAACTTTCATTATAAATATATCTGGCTCCCTGTGGAATTTGTATACTTCCACTTCTACCAACTACTATACTTGGATTTGTAGTGCCATTAAATTGATATTCTTCTACATGACACATATATTCATATTCACATGCAGTATTAGTTGCTTGAAATTGAACAGAAAATCCATCTGATCCTGTTGCTAGTCCAACATTATAATAAGAACCTGTATCTGTAATCGTAACTATACCATGTTCATAAAATACATTACCTATACAACTTCCACTTCTATCACTATCAGGAGTTCCTGCTGCAAAACTTGATGAATATGCATAATCGTATAATTGTCCATGTCCATCATCTCTTAAATCTATAGTTACATCTGTGCTATCATCAAGTATTTTTACTGAATAAGGTTTAACCTCTTCTCCAAAAAATTGTTGTGGAATAGTTATAACATTTGCCGTACTATGTAATTCACGTGGAACAATTGAACCCCAACTTTCTCTACCATGTGGATGTTTTCTACTCCAATTTCCCCCTGAATATATAGGATATCTTGTTACAGTAGATTTAGGATTAGGAATTGTATCATATCGATAATATGAATTTCTTATTTGATAATATAAAGGAAGTTTGAAAAAAGTTCCATTACTATACCACGTATCCCACGGGTGTCCAAGACTTTGAGAAGCTTCATTAAAAGTTCCAAAACTTTGAGACGCGGCGGAACCTGTATTGAAATTATGATGAGAGCCACTTACACCTTGAAGTCCAAAAACACCACTTCCACTATCAGAATTTGTAAAAGTAAATTGTTTATAGGTTTTGAATTCTTTTATTGATCTATCATCTGGAGATATATCCTTAAACATGGGAATCTCCTTTAATAATCAAGTTTTACTTTGATAAGTGCTTCAGTATTTGGATCTTTTTTGAAAGGTTTTGACATTTTGGCAACTGCCAATAACTCATTATTACTATTATAGAGTCCAACTGTTGTAATATAAGTACTTGGTTCTAAAATAAAAGAATTATGTACTAATTCAGCATTAGATCCAGTAGAAAATGATGGATTCTGACTATGATTAAATTCAAAATTTGGAACTCTACAAAAATAATATGAACTCCGTTTTCTTTCTTCTCTTCTGGCTGCAAAATAAGAACCAGCTTTTATTGAATTATATAACTTTCTGTGATTATAATCATTAGTAGCAGTACTTGTTCCAACAGGTTGAACTGCGGCACCAACTGCAGCGGAACCAGAAGCTATAGAATTTGGATTCAAAATAACCATCCCCATTTCTGGATAAAACAATCCATATGATCCTGAGTTTGTTGCTGCTGCCTTAGCTGATGCGGTCTGGTATATCCCATTTGCAATTGAACCAGAAACTACATTAAATTCTCGTTTTGATTCTGCAATAGTAGGATTTGAAGATGCTCCGCTATCATCAATTAAAGTCACCCATCCATTGTTATATGACAATTTTAATTCCCAATTACCGGGATCCATTTTTTCTCTATATCTGGCCCTATTGGCTACTATTGCAAAAACATCATTACTATAATAATCTGTTGAACCACCACCACCAAAATTAAATCTTGTAGTTTCGGCTGCAAGTAAAACTTGTCTTAGTTGTGAATACACAGCCTTAGTTGGGTTAGTTTCTCCAGAAACAGTTCCTCCCTCTGAACCAGAACCAACTATATGTCCATAGGTTACTGAAAACTGAACTTCTGCAGTTTGGTCATCTGCGGCGTGAATATCATAATAGTATTTTCCAGTATTAGATTCTTGAACTGAACCAGTAAAAAATGTAGTCAAAGTTCCTGTATTACTTGACCACATGGGCTGGGATATAGTAGATACTTGATTTTCTATCTTATCGCCGAGTTGAAAATCTTTAAAAGACATTTATTATCTCCTTCTCTTAAAAATCTAATCTAACTTTGATTACAGCTTCTCTATCTCTCGACTTTAATAGTGGTTGACTTAACTTTGCTACTGCCAATAATTCATTGGTATTATTATAAAGTCCGACTGTAGTAATATACGATTTAGGATCTTGAATAAAGGTAGCATTTCTTATCTCAGCGTTAGATCCTGTATAATATGTTGGATTTTGACTCCAATTATATTCTTCAGACTTAACTCTACAGAAATAATGAGAAGATTTAATCTGTTCTTCTCTTCGTGCTTGGAAATATACTCCTGTATTCACTGCGTTATATACGTGTTTTGCCGTATCATCATTTGCTGCTGCTGATCTCGTCAACGTAATTGCTGGATAAGGTGAACCTTGGCTTATTGCGTAAGCATTTAAGACAATTACTCCAAGTTCTGGAAAGAAATATCCAAGAGATCCAGCTGAATTTACAGTTGTTTGATCTGCTGCTGTAGTTTTAATGTTGGCAGTTCCTGTTGATATTGAACCACTAACTACATTAAAAATTCTCTTGGAAGCATTAACAGATGAGTCTGCAGTTGCACCACTATCGTCAATTAATTTGAGAGTCCTACTGTTTGCAGTCAAATGTAATTCCCAGTTACCTGGATCTAATTTTTCTCTATACCTTGCCCTATTTACATTAATAACGAAAACATCATAGGCTTTATAAGTAGTTCCTTCACCATTTCCATCAAAATCAAATCTAGTTTCACTAGATGAATTTTTTATACAAATGTTTCTAAACTGACGATATATTGCCTTTGAAGGGTTATTTCCAGAAGAAGTAGATAAAGAACCACTTCCATCTATATGTCCATATGATACTGCAAATTGAACTTGTCGTGTAGTATCAGTCTGTGCTTTATCATACACGTCATAGTAATAATCTCCACTACTCCCACTCTGTACAGAACTTGTATAAAAAGCGGTTAATGTTGCCGTACCTCCAGACCATACTGGGGATGATATAGTACTAAGTATATTAGTCCTTTTATCCTCTTCGTTTAATGGTGTAAAAAAGTTATCTGTTGGCATTGTTTATCTCCTTGTGTATAAATATACGTTAAATATATTCTAATTAAATTTTAATTAGGTCTACGACCTCCTATTTAAAGGGCGGTCTCGGTGGGCCTTGGCTGCCGCCACCTTGTTGGGCCGCGAGCCATGCTTCGTAACTAGGATAACCTTTGTATCCTCCGCTGTCGTCGCCGTTACCACCATCACCGTTACCATCACCATCACCGTTACCACCCGATCCGGCCGCGTTAACTACTATTGGTTGTGAAGCTTGGTTTGTTCCATTCTCGTTAGTTACTGTTAATATGCACGAATAAAATCCGGCAGTCACATAAGTATGAGTTGGGTTTTGTAATGTTGAAGTATTACCATCCCCGAAATCCCAGTAATGTGTTAAATTATCTCCCGTAGAAGTATTTGTAAAAGCTAATGTTAGAGGTGCTGTTCCCTGTGTTGCTGCCATTGTTTATCTCCTTTTCTACATAAACGTTGTATTGAAACTTGCTAATGGTGGACTTCCAGGATCTGGCATTCCCTCGTCTAACTTTACAGTACCAAAACTTGCTACTGGAGGTGACCATGGCTGGTACATATCAACTAAATTATCATGACCAAGAATAAAAGTATATCTTTCTCCCTCTCCTGTCACGGGATCAGGCGGCCAATTATCTGTTATAGGTTTCACTTCAATTGAATCTCCAAGTCCGGCCAATTGAATTACACTTAATAAATTTGATAATACAGGAGCTCGTGCTGGCATCGGTGGCGGGTCAACCAGAAAATAATTCATAATTTCTTGTTCATTAATAAACCCTTCCAATAATGGCATATTATCAACTACCCTTCCTTCTAAATTATTAGATTGTGTTTCATCCCACAAACCATAATCTACTTCATCATCTCCAAGTGCAAATTTTGTAATTATATAATCACCACTCGTATTGCCTGAAAGTGCATTTGCTAAAGTTTCTCTACCTCTTTTGGTAAAATGTGCTGTTACAGTTTGAGTCGTTTTATCTAAATATCCCATTATATTGGTCCAACGTAAAAACTTGCTACTGGTGGATATGTGGGTGGTGGGGGAGCTATAAAATCAAAAACAAAACTTGCAACTGGTAAAGGTGGAGTATATACTTCAACTGGTGGATCAAAAAATACCCTTCCTCCAGGTCCAACTATAATAGGAATTGTAAAAGTTGCTCCACTTTGTTCCCCTAAAATCGTTAAACTAGTTTCCTTTTGAACTTGAATATCTTTTGCCTTCAAACGAACCGCAAAACTATTAGTTATTGTTTTCGGTTGTCCAATTCCATCCACTCCTGATTGACTTGATTCTAACATATTTTATATCCCCAAATTAACTTGGTTCTGGAATCCCCCATCTAAATAAAAAAGTTCTCATATTTTCATTTGTACTAATCATTGGTTCTGTTAAAGGTTGATTATCAATCACTTGACCATATGGTTTTACAAAATTTGAACCACTTGGTGTAGTATCCCATAATCCATAATCTATTTCATCATCACCTAATGCAAATTTTGTAATTACGTGTTCAGCGTTTTGATTTTCACCAGATACTGCACTTCGTAAGTAATCTATACCTCTTTTTGTAAGAATCGCATCTGCTACTAAAGTAGTTTTATCTATAAATCCCACAATTATGTTCCTGGTGTATTATCTACATAATTAACTAATACTGGAAGTACATAAATAGCTCCAGACATTTGACCAGTTATAATAATAGATGTTTCTCTATTAAATGTTATTTGTTGTGTTCTGAGAGTTACTGTTTTTGAAACAACTTTTTTACTCAACCTACCCGTTTCTTCATTATAAACTGCCCCGATATTAAAGTTTACATCATCACCTTGTCCAGTTCCTACATCAACTACATTTTTATTTAATACTAAAAAACTATAATTTTCATCTGAAAATGCTCCATCAGCTCCGGCTGTAACTGGATTTATAACATGGTCGTTATACGTCCACTGTGGATTATTATCTCCATTATATTCAGTAACTAATGCACTTGTTCCAGTTAGGGCGGGTGGTGTTACATTACTAATATATGGTAATGCCTTCGTCCCTACTGGCATCGTAAATAATTTATATTTCATAATAACTTCTGGATCCACACAAGCTTCAATCATCGGAGTACTTTCTAATACCGCACCATAATAATTTGTTCCTTTAGGATGTGCCGTATCCCATAAAGTATAATCTATCTCATCATCTGCCAATGCAAATTTTGTAATATTAAATTTACTATCACTTTTTGATAAATACTCTTTACCTTTTTTAGTTAATACCGCGTTTAATATATAAGATGTATTATTTATAAATCCCATTATTTACCCTTATGATTGATAAGTAATTGTTACATCAAATTCTATCATAGCTCCTGACTGGTCTCCTGTAACTAAAATTGAAGTTTTAACTGGAGAGCTAGCCGATTTAATTTGTTTTGGGTAAAGATAAAGTAATCTCTCATTATCAAATATAAATTGAGTAGCATCTAAAGTTATTCCCGAAATCGTTTGTGATATATGTTGAACATTATCTACAAAGGGGACCCATAAATAATCTCTACCAGCCCATGCATTTGTACCAGTAGTTTCAATATTTTCACTATCTGCCAAAAAACTTGGTGCTAAAACTGCAACACTTGAATCCAATAAAGTAATAGTAAAACTTTCACCTGCATAAAGATTATAATCTGAATGTCCACCGACTACTCCTCTATTATTTACATGACTGACCCCAAATGGAGTTCCACCACCGACTCCTCCACCAACTTGTACACTTGTAAAATTTGATAGACCA
>CALBXV010000236.1 GCA_937890045.1 uncultured archaeon | reverse complement strand
GAACCACTTACTGCAAAAGTACCAGAAGTAGTATTAACTACCGTTGGATTCATTGTACCTTTAATTGTAAACATTATACGTTTAATTCAATCTCTCTTTTAACTTCTTCAAGATCTTCTTTCAAAGTATACAACTCATCTCTAGCAGAATCTATATAAGTCCTACTATCAGTATTAGCATTATACTCTGGTAACGAATAGAAAGCGTCATCTAATGAACCTTCCATTGATTCTAATGATTTTAACATTTCTTTTAATTTCTCTAACATATTTTTTATACCCTTAATTCTATAGTGATCTTACGAAATTCTGCGACCAAAGTCAAGATGTTTTTTTAATTTCTTGATATGTATCTATCATAGTTCATATCAATTTGTAAATTTAAATCTGCTGCGTGAGCTAAATGACGAATTCTATTTTTTATAGTTTCAAGTAATTTATTAGCATTATCTGTCAATTGTCTCACATAAGTATTCTCTGGATCATACACATCAAAATTCGAAGGTACAGTTTTAATTAAAATAGAAATTTGTCCATCGTGATAATAAGAACGTTTTGATGTTTTAACTGCAACTGTAAAACCCTTAGACTTTAATATAGGTAAAATTTCTTTTCTATACATTCTAGCAAATTCTTTTACGTTATTATACTCCATTATTTTTCTCTATCCTTTTTGTAAATTGTTTATGCATTTTATTTAAAGCTTTTCTCTGTTTAACAGTTAAACTACCACGAGCTTTAACGTGCTCTGAAATTGAATTTAAGAAATATTCTGAATTACTCTCATAAGATTTACTATAGTTAGCTGTGTGTAATTTTCCTTTAAGACTATACAATTTATTTAAGGTAGTTTCTATATAAGATAATTTATTTTTTCGATACTCAGGATCATTTTCTTTTTTTAAATGTTTTGCATATACCTTAACAATCTTAGTAATAGCGGATTCCATCTTTGGTGTAATCCTTCTACCAGTTACTAAAGCTTGCCACATACTGAATATAAATTCGTGATATGAATTCTTACTACCTTTAGGAATGTAACTATTATCAGCAATAATAACTCCAAGTTGTTCTATTCTCCTACCATATCTAGACTTATTTTCTTTAATATATCTTTCCATTTTAGATGGAACAACTTGAGTTACGTTTAACATATCCTTTGGATTCATTAATTACCTGTAATATAACCAACTACCGTGTGGATCTGAATTTTTAAAAGTTGCTGGCTCATATATAGAACCACGAGCACCTTTAGCGGGAGCCCTATATCCAGCTGGCTTATAAATTAAACCAGTAGATTTTTCAACAAAACAGTAAACACTTTTACTATTTTCAGATTCACTAACAATCTTATTATACTTACGTCCACCAAGATTAACATATACAGGTGGTGTTAAATTAGAATAATTTGTTTTGTAATACACATTAGTATTTTCCGTAACAACGGATAAGAAGTTTTCAAGTGATGTTTCGAAATTCATTATTTTAACTCTCTTTTTCATACTTGATCTTACAACATAAAACCAGTACAAGTCAAGAGGTTTCGGATCTTTTTTTTGTAGCCCCCAGCAGAATCGAACTGCTGTTGCCAGGATGAAAACCTGGAGTCCTAACCACTAGACGAAGGGGCCATTTAATCTTCATCCTCAACCCAAAAATTTCTTTTATAAGTTTCAGACCATTCTGAATGACCTTCTTTTATTTTGTATTGTTGAATATAATACTCTAATTCATCAGCGGATGGAACTTTAATTAAATGGAAAGTAGTATTTACTTCATCACCACTTTCAATTCTCTTTTTTAAGTATTCTCCCAACGTTAATTTTCTTTTAAATTTACGTTGTTCAAATGTTTTCATTAATTTCTACGTGTTGCTCTTGTTCCTGAATTGGAACTTGATGTACTCCTTTGACTATTAAAGGTATCTTGCTTTGGTGTATCTTGTACTGGATATGGATCTGATACTCTATTAGAAGTATTAGTTCGTGTTCTTGTAACTTTTAATTTTGATGTAGTTGATTTATTATCTCTTGTCCAAATTCTTTGTTTCTTTTTCTTTTCTTGAATACCTGGAATCCAAACTGTATATGTTCCATCAAATATGTTATAGTTAACATAATCATTATAAATACCACCATAATAATATGGGTTATAATAACTATATCTATTATTAAATCCATAAAACCTATTATACATCGTACCATATGCCATACCTAATGATTGTCCTGCTCCATCATTTGCATACAGAGAAAGATTT
>CALBXV010000235.1 GCA_937890045.1 uncultured archaeon | reverse complement strand
CTAACGCTTTACTATCAATTATATTTTCAGCCATTGTGAGCCTTCCTTCGCTACCAATACCTTTTCTCATAGGACTGTAATTAAATATCCGCCGTAACTCTGATAGCACATGTCTAACACCTGTAATATTTTTTATCCTACTCCCATCTGTATTCCTCCACATCCTGTCAGTTATAAATTTAAAATCGTACCCTATTTTAGCAAGTAATCCAAGTTTAGTATCATCAACTGCAAACTGTAACAGTGTAGACATCTGATGCTCATGTGTAGTTTTTAAATACAGCGATTTCTGGACATCTAGTTCATCTAAAGCAAGTTCTTTACCAGTAGTTGATACTATCTTATCTTCCTGCTTAATTAATAGATTATACAACTCACCATCATTCTCCATTAAAGCTTCTTTATCAAGTCTAGCATAACTCATTATAACTTCTTCTGACGGCTGTCGAGCTTCTATTGTCCACCCTTTTTTATTTCTATTTGGATTACGTATCTTAACTTTCAGTTCTTTAAATGCAAGTAAGTTGCCAATAGTTTTAGAGTTAGTTACAATACCTTGTGACCCAGATGCAACTGTTGTCTCTGTTACAGCTTCAATAAAGTGTTTATAATTTATCATTGAAGTTTGTTTTTTATCAGTTAAGAACGCTTGTGTATATACAATCTTCTTTCTGCTTTGTAACTCTACTGATTCATGCCATGCTACTTGTACGTTAGTTAAATCTTTATCTTTAAAGTGTGTAACACCTGCCCTGTCACCATCACTGTCAGATTGTAATGTAGCTAAATCTTGGTCTGTCACAAATATAGCTTCACCGTGTTCACCTAATACTAACTGAGACATCTTGCGCATTAACACAACGGATGGACCAGTAACTGGCTGTCTATGTATTTTAACCCATAATGGATTTCTATCTTTATTAGCTTCTAGCCACCTATTTAATTCATCAATACGATCTTCAAGTGGCTTTGCATCAAACTCCATCATGGCTTGTACTGCACCTTCTCTATCAAGAGTAGCCATCATTGAAATAAATGCCATACCTTCAGATTCATATTTATCTTTTACTATATCATAGTAAGTGGTATTTCTGGCTGATACAGATACTTCACCTTGCTCAATATTTAAATGAGCTTTAGGCTTAACAAAGAGTGATGTACCCATTCCTTTCTCTCTTACTTTGTACATCCCATTGTTTATCATCTTATTATTTAAGTAAGATGATATAAGTTTTGTTATATGAGGTATGTGTATCCCTTCACCATTCTCACCAATCATACTTATCCATCGTTGTAAGTCAGTTGGTAATTGACCAGTATTTAAGTCCCTATATAATTCATCTCTAAGTTTTTTTGAATCTACATGGAAGTCATACAATTCATCTAACCAAGAATTACCAACAGTTTCATAGTATGTTTTAACACTACTTATAAACATATCAAATTTTTCACTGCCAATAAAGTTCTTGTCTAGTGCTAACTCAGCTTCAGCCACTGGGTAAGCTACATCTGTTTTAGATTGCTCAGGTGCTACAAATAATACTTTAAAATTCTTTGATGTTAATGTATGAAGCTTATAAAAACCATCTTCTTCAGTTAGCCCACCATTCTCAACATCTCTATCATATTTACCAGCAATCATCTTAGCTTCTTCATCAGAGCCTATATGTTCAAATCTTTCTCCTTCTGGTGTAACAAAGTATGTTCTACCTGTTCTACTATCAAGCTTAACTTCAGCTATAACTTTACCGTCTTTAATAAACTGTACACCGGGTGCAATAGGTGGCATTTGCATCATTTTTAATGATAAATAGTCAACTAAGTTTTCACTTAAATCATTTATATATGTTTTAGCTTCATATAGATCACCTAGATAACCAATGTTATTCTCAAGGTCACGGAACCACTCACCACTTGACATAAAATGACCGTCAAAAGCATAAACACCAGCATGTGGAAATAGGTCTACATTCTTACCATTAACTTTCATTTTAACTTCTTTAGAATCTATTAACATCACCCTGCTATCTTTTATACCTAGAGGATTAGTGCCTTCAGAGAATGGACCTCGCAACCTATTAAAATGTTCCCTTATATTTACAGGCTTGCCTTTTCTAAGTCTTAGTAGATAGTTACTACCTGTAACACCCTTCCACCATTCATGTTTACCAGCTATTTGTCCATAAATTTGATTGTTAGTACCAAAATGATCATCTGCTACACTTATTGCTTCTAAGCGTTGATCTGGTGTGACAAGTCCTCTATCAACTTCACTTTGTAAGTATTCTGAAAAACCAGCTGCATTCATATTTCTATGTTCTTCGCTTACAATGCCTAAGAATATTACACTATCATTACCACCTTTAGAACCTGCGACAAACATTAAATTAGGATCACCTTTATTAGTAAAATCATCAGCAAATATCGTATCCCACTGTCTAATAATATCTCCAGTAATACGAATATTAGCTGGAAATAAAAACTCTCTTGGAACATTATATACAACACCTTTTTCCTTAGCTACTCTAGCCCGTTCTTCATCATATTTCTCATTATACATAACCTCTTGAATATGATCCATTCGTATATGCATTGTGCGTGGACCATTGCGATCTTCAGTAAAGTTTGATATATAGTAACTAGGTCTTTTCTTATTACCATCTGGATTAGTTGATAACTGTTCAGTAAGAGAATAGTTAAATAAGAATGACTCTATATCCCCTCTCTCTCCTCTTGTTATAAATAAATCCATATAAATTCTACCACCAGCTGTTCTTTTTATACTTTCTTCAGTTGATGAATCAAATAAGACAATTCGTGAGTTAGATTTATTAAAAAACTGCTTCATGTATGCACGTTGCTCACGTGAGTAAGTTTTATTTATATCTACACCAACGCCATTTTCATCCAGTAAGTTCACAGCCCACTCTCTTACTTCTGCAAAAAACTGTGTAAATCCAACTTCCTTATTACGCTTAGCAATTTCAACCATTTTAGCATGGCTTGCTTTAGATATATGCCTATTAAAAACATCTTGAAAATATGACTGGTAGTTAGCAAGTGACGCAGACCTGTAATCATTAGTATATAAACTACCAATTATCTCATCTTGTTCATCTGGAGCCTCTACGTATCCTTCATCAGTTTCACTAACCTCCTCTGGTTTAACTTCCCGTGAGAAGTCAACTCCATCCTCTCTCTTACCCTCAGATTCATCACCTTCAATAGGCTCTGACGTTGGTTCTTTTTTAGGCTTATGTAATCTAGGCTTTCCGACTGCAGGTCTTCTTAAATCAAATTCAACACCTATTCTATCAAACATCTCAGTCACTGTTTCATCACTAGTTAGTTTTATACCTAAGAACTTCTTTATAGCATTCCACATTTTTCTAAATAATGATTTTACTTTACCTCTAAATGTTTTCTTCTTCATGTACGAATCAGTAGCTGCTTCAACCATGGCTTCATTAGTAAGAAATTTATCATGCAAGAAATCATAATCCTTTTGACTTAGCACTCTCTCAACGAACCAATGTATTGGCTCATGTACAGCTGTTGTTTCAGTTGCCTTGCCAAGTATAAACTGAACCATACCATCTATATATCTACCTACTGCTTCAGGGCTTTCCTCTATTTCTTTAACAAATGTATCTTGTACATCAGGAGCATGCTTACCCATTATATCAATAAGAGTTTTTTGTATTGTTTCTTTATCGGCTATTGGTGTTTTATCAACGTAGTCTTTCCCTATTACATGAAGTCTAGGTTCTCTTGGTGCTACTGCAGATGGTTTTGCTAAAGCTTCTCTTAATACATCTTTAATACTAGATGGAGCAGTTCTATTACCAGCTACATTTAATGTCTCTATATTATTATCAGATAACCATACAGATAATTCTTCAGCTGTTGGATTAGCAATATAAGGTTTGTTATGTTTTACAGCTAATCTCTTGGTCAGTCTTGAACCTGGAGATGTTTCTCTTCCAAATAATACAGTACCATCAGAGTCTACTACATTTCTTTCAGTACGTTTTGGATATATTTTAGGGTCTGCCACACCCTCTACTAAACCAAATCCTTTTAATAAATCCTTTTGTTTACCTTTAGACGTTTGAAAACCAGGAGGTGCTGTGCCTCCAGTTTCTATACCTAATTCTTTTCCCACTTCTAATCCGAATAGGTCAGCTCCAACTTGACCACCAGATATAATTTTAGTAACTTTTGTAGGCTTAACAGCTGCAGGTACAACAGGAGCTTCAGCCATAGCAATAGATAGTCCCATCTTCCAATCATCATCGGACACTTTCCTACCAAGTTTCATTTCAACTGTTTTTCTTAGAATCTCGCCTTCAGCATCAAGAGCTTCTTTTCCAACTCTTGCTATTTCTTCAGCTTGGGCTTTATCAGCAGCCTTATATTCATCAACAGTTAGTCCTAATTTACCAGCTTCAGCTGCTACATCTAATTCACCTTCTAATACAGGCTTCTTAGCTACTGGTGGCGTTCCAGGTATTAGATCGCTAACCTTATTAATATCTTTTTTTAATTTTAATCCACTTAAATTAAGTTTAGTCTCTGGAGTTATATACCCAGAAGCCAATAATTTTTCCACGACTTCATAATAACGATTGAATTTTTCTGACTGTAAATCATCCTTGGTCTTAAACTTACGCATTGGATCAATGAGTCTTTTAATCCCGGGATAAGCCGCAAGGCTCATGCCAGCACTATCTAAAGTCCTAACTGTTAAACGATCTTCATTAGTATTATATCTAATCTTAACTAAATTATCATAAGAAGCTGCATCATCAGCAAAAGCTGTATGACCTACAAAAGGCTCTCCACGCTCATCAATACCCTCAGCTTCAGCTGGTTCCTGTTCGCTAAGATAGGTTTCTTTATCTTTTATATCTGAACCTTTAACAAAACTCTTTTTTACAGGATCATATCCAAGAATATCATCTCCCAAAATATCATCTTTTAAAACAAGTGGAGATATAGATGGAGCTTTAGATACAGGCTTCTTAGCCGCTTCCATCTTAGATATTTGTTCAAGAGTAGGTATAGGCAT
>CALBXV010000234.1 GCA_937890045.1 uncultured archaeon | reverse complement strand
ACCATAATGGAAAATGGATCTATAAATAACTGCAATATCTGATAAAGACAATGGTTGTCCTGCAAGAGTTTGATTTTGAGCTTTTCTCCCATAGAAATACAAATCATTATTAGCATCCACTTCTACTGCTTCCAGAATAACACCTTGATTCAAGAATTCTTCTATGCTTGCAAGATCAATAGATTTGTGTTTAGGCGACAAGTCCAGTTCGTCCGCATTAATGACTCCTGGTATTGTATTTAATCGTACTTCAGTGTTTGCATAATCGTTATTGAAAACATAGACTTCTACCTTGTCAATAGTTGTATGCTCACTGTTCATAACATCACGAATTGGATGTCTTATTACAGAATGGTATTTCTCAAAACTGGTGTTGGGTTTAGATCCTTTCAGAAATACTCTAATTAGGTGGTTGTTATAGTATAATTGATAATGTCCTTCCCTGAATAAATCTACCCAAGCTGGCCGTTCTGATCCTTCGGGGTAGTGTGATAAGATATTAACAAGTGGTAGCGTGTCTGGTTCTATCTTAGATAACAAAACATCATGACATAATATTGAAAACGGCTCAAGATATTGTTGTACCAGACCTTTAAGATCGTCTGTATAGTTGGGAATCTTCTGGATTAAATCTCCGACTGTTTCCCCGCTATGGGTTAGGGTTGATTTATTTACTAAAATACCATAATTGATTGTCATCCAATTGCTCGATTTTGGCATTGAAATAGGTGTCTTACTGGATAAGTTTTCGGAATCCTGATTAAACCATATGAATGCAACAACTATTCCAATAAAAACTGTCAGAATTATAAACCACTTTTTCCGTTTTTTCGGAGGTTCTGGCTGCACGTATTCTTGTAGATTGTTCTCATAGAATACTTTGTGGCAATTCTTACAAGTGATTTTAAGTTGATGGCCAGTACGTGGTATTCTATACGTTGTGTGGCAGTTAGGACAGTTGGTATACTCGTGATCTACCATTTTCTAACTACTTATTGTTCTCTTTCGATTTGGGTTTGCTCTTCAACCATCCTTCTTCCTCAAGATTCTTTTCAGGAATCTTCTTTATATGCTGTATAGTTTTTATTTTGTTATGTCCAGGTTCAAATTTTATCTGTTTAATGGACGGTAACAGAAGAATGCCAAATACAGTTGGGTGTTCCTTTATTTCAATGATTCTTTTCGGTGAGATATCAGGCAATCCCATTTTATTTACTGAATAAACATTATACTGGTCGCCTACTTTCCTAATAACCTCAAATGGCGAAATATCCTTAAGTCCCATCTTACTTACATTGTATAGCTTAATATCTCCAGAAAGACCATCTTTTTCAATTATGGTAGATGGTAAAATGTCTTTCAATCCAAGACTGTTTACATCGTAAATATTTACACTGCCGTCAAATGAAACCTCTTCAGCAACTTGTTCTGGGATAATATCTTTCAACCCAAAATTGTTAATTCGATATACCCTCCAAGTACCATTATACTCATCGTTTTCAATAATCTCATCGGGGATTATATTTTTCAGACCAAATTTATTAACGGAATAAACATCAAAATCTCCCGAAAAACTGTCTTCATCAATGATAATGCTTGGAGTAATATTTTT
>CALBXV010000233.1 GCA_937890045.1 uncultured archaeon | reverse complement strand
CTTCTTCGTTTTCTAGTCGAATTACCGCCCTACGCAGCACCAACTGGGTCTGGTCCTCTAATCCTATAAATCTACGACCAGCAGGAAGTGTTGCAGTTGGTAAAGTTGTGTAACCAGAACCACTTGCAATCATTCTAATATCAGTTATATCACCACTACCTGATCCATTTTCTTGAACTATTTTATTTCCAATATGTCCTACTGAAGCTGTAGAATCTTCTAATACAATATGGTCATCAGCTTCCATGTTATATGGTTTGTCTGGCTCACTATTTTGATTTACAATATAAATTGTTTCAGCACCACTATCTGTTACTTCTTCTGATAACATAGCACCAGATTCATTTTCCAAATCTATTCTAATTCTTAAATCAACCATTGGAGAAGTAGAATCTATAAACTTACCACCTGCACCACTATCAACAGCTTCTTCTAATAATAAATCTCCAGAACCAGAACCTGAAATTGTTCCACTTTCTAATTCAACATGAATGTCAGTACTTCCTGATTCAGGAGCAAAACCACCACCAACAATTGAAACTTCTGCTTCAGCAGTTCCTGAACTAAAAGTTAATTCATCTCCTTCTAAATAATTTGCTCCAACAGCATTAACAATAACTTCACTAACACCTGCTCCAGATATATCTTGTACTTGTATTCTAGCACCAGAACCTGCACCACCAGATAAAGTTGCTTCATCACCAACTGTTAATGTATTTCCATTATTTGTAATTACTGCTGTAGATAAAGATTGTGCTACAATTAAACCTATTGTTATATCAGGATCTGCACTACTTATACCAGTGACAGTTGCACCAGAAACAAAAGTACCTGATATTGTTTCTAAATTAACTATAACTTCAATAATCTCGGTACTTCCTTCTTGGAATTTTAATATGGTTTCTACAATTGCAGTTGCTTCATTTACTGTTGTTGATGAAGGATCGTTTGCTTGTGTTATTTTTTGTCCTGTTAAAAAGATAGGATCATAAACAGATTGTAATGCTGTTTGAGTACAACGAATAAAAGTTTGTTTATTCCAAGAACCATCTGATACTCTTAACATATCATCTGTTGGAGTATAAACTTGTGACGGTTCGTTAAATAGTATTCTGAAAAAAGCTTGATGTGCTTTTGCTGTACCTTTTGCTCTATATAAAGATTTAATATTTTTAATTAATTTTCTTATACTTACTGAATCATCTGTATCGGTAGGAATTGTATTAAGAAATTCCTCTTTCATTTGAGATAAGAAATCGCTTATTGTATGGTCAGGATCAGAATAGTTTAAAAGTTGTTGAATATTCTCTACTGGATTAGCACGATATTTAGAAACTTTAGCAGTTGCACCTGAAGTGGAACCAGTGACAGTTTCTCCTGTAATCCAACCATTGTGTGCTGAAACGAATAATCTTGAATTGGATATAATGTCTTCTGCTAAAACAGTTGAAGTAGCACCAGATGTTGATCCTGTAATGACTTCACCTTTTGCAAATGAACTGCTAAAAGTATTTTGTTCATTAACAAGTTTATTACCTGCGTCTAAACCATTTTTATCTGTTTGATTAAGTAAAACAAAACTATCTGTTGTACCTACTGTTTCTAAAAGTATTTGATCTATTTCTGTAAATGTATCTAAATTTAATTCAGCAGATTCTAAAAATAGAAAATAAGATGAAAGAAATTCTGTAAATTTAGGGTGGTTTGTTAAAACAAATTCAGGGACTTGTTGTTTAATGAGTGTGGATAGTTTTTTTTTATTTGTTCTTTTCTTGTCCATTACCTAGCACCTAATAACTGCTGGTAGTTGTGTAAGTTGTTCCTGCTTGTGAACTACCACTTTCTATTTCATCTACTGAACCAGTAACTGTTGAATTAGTTGTATCAATAGATAACACTTGGTTTCTTACAGGCACAACATCATTTGAATCTGGTTTAACAAATACTCTTACTTTAGTGCTAGCTGCACCATCAACATTTGATATACTTGTTAAATGAGCAGAAGTTAAAATTATTTCTCCAGTCGTATAGTCAATAGTACCGTAAGTAGAACTTGTATATATTCTTGTTGTACCACTTAAATAATATACTCGTATATTACCATCACCATCATCATCTAAAAAATGTTCGTTAGTTGAGCTGTCATCATTAATTTTAAATCCTGTTGAAGAAACAATACCACCAGCTGCTTTATTATGTTCGCTATGTGGATTGTAAAATGCGTTATTAAATGATAAAGTATATTTTAATGCTGAATTTAAAGTTGGTGTAATATATTTGTATAACTTAATTGTTGTAATGTTTGATAAAATAGATGTATCAGTACTATCAATTGCTTTTGTTACCGCTGAATATCTAAACATACCTGTAAAATCCTCTAATGAATTTGTATTGTAACTTGTAATACTATTTAATACATTTGTTTGAAGTGTTGAAACATCTTTAATAGTTAAACTAGAATCATATTTAAAAGTTGTGGTCAATGTAATGTAAGTAGTTTCAGGATCAATAATCACAGGTGTTACCGAAGCAACAGCATATGATTTAAGACTTGCTACAATACTATTTTTTGTTACTTCTGTTAAATTGGATCCTGATTTTGCTTTAATTGAAACATAAACTTTACCATAGTCAGGAGTAGCTGCGTCTTCACCACCATATACTTGAACTGACTGAGCATTTGCATATAAACTTTTAACAAGAACTTTATAATCATCTGCTGTAACTGCTCTATCTTGTGCTGTATAATCTCTTGGTGCATTATACTTAATTGATTTTATTGATTCAGGTTCATCACCACCGTTAGCATTATTAATTGTTGTGATAGTCACATTTGAAAATCCACCAACATTTCCTGATAATGTAAATGTAGTAGCACCATTTG
>CALBXV010000232.1 GCA_937890045.1 uncultured archaeon | reverse complement strand
CATTGGAAGCTTGAAGATCTTCTTCACGCCGTTAACAAGTTTTCCGTCTGAATTATTTTTAATATAAAGAAACAGTGGAGCGCAAATTAATGAATAGAATAACAGACTTATAAGAAACCAGAGATGGTTGAATCCAAATAAGTTTTCCCAGCGTAGAAAAATATCTGCTAACACTTTATCTATATTACCTATTTCTAAAGGCGAAAATGTATTGAAGCCTTTTTCCACTGAATCATTTAACGTTCTATAATATGAAATAAAACTGTTAACAATTAATGTGCCTGCTATTAACGGTATCAGAAGACGTTTAAAACGTTCTTTGACATATAACACCATATTATTATAATTCTTTTCTTCTACACTACCACTAAAATCGCTTCCACTATTACGATTTCTGAACGCATAGCATGTGCTCATTCCAGAAATTAAAAATAAAGCTGGAAGTCTCCAATAATGAATGAACATAAGTATCACCTCACCTAGTTCACCAGTAACATGATTATTTTGATAACCATATATTCCCCAAGGCACAAATCCGATAGCAATATGAAATAAAATGAGAATGCCAAACACAATTATACGTAACCAATCAATATCGTAACGACGGATTTTCTTATCTGTGATATCTGACATTGTTGTTTAACCTCATATACGCTTAAGTATAATTTTATTTTTTTATTATTCCACTTGATTTTAATATCAAAGTTATTATTAATACACCAACTGCTAAGAGTACAATAGTTGCAGATGGCGCTACATCAAAATAGAATGACATGATAATACCTGATATAGTACATGATACAGAAATTAATACTGAAATAATCATTGTATTTCTAAATCCTTGTTTCATCAGTATACTAGTTACATTTGGAATAATTACTAACGCAGATATTAACAATACACCTGTTAATCTCATTGACATTACAATTGTTATACTAGATAATATCATGAAAAGATAATTCATAGTATTAACATTCCATCCACTAATTTCTGCTTGTTCTTCATCAAAAGCGGCGTAAAGTAATTGTTTTCTAATTTTTAACACTATTGATATTATCGTTAGACCGATTATCACTGTAATAATCATATCAGACATACTTGTTAGTAATATATTTCCAAATAAGACACTGTAAATATCTACATTAAATCCAGTATTTGTTAGACTAATAAATAATATCCCTATTGCAAAACCTGTAGAACAGAATATTCCAAGCGCAGCGTCACCTGAAATTTTCTTATGTTTAGTTAATTTTGTTAAAGCTATAGCAGATATAATTGCTGCTATTAGAGCGGTCCATATCGCATAAAATTTTAGAAACAATCCTAACGCTATACCTCCAAAAGCGACGTTTGCGAACGCATCACCAAATAGGGAGAATCGTCTAAGCATAAGAAATAATCCTATAATTGAGGTGCAGGTAGAAATAGTAACACCTGTAATAATTGCTCGTTGAATAAACTGATATTCGAAGATTTCAAATATCAATTATATCACGTATGATATTTTAAATGCATTTGCATTGCAGATTCGCTATAAGTTGCAAGTAATTCACTATTTGAAAAGAATTCGTCTTTATTTCCATGAAAGAACAATGTTCTATCCATACAAGCCACCTTGTTAGTGAGTTTAGATATAACATCTAGATCATGTGAAGCCAAAATTATTGTAGTATTATGTTTCTTATTGATTTTAGTCAATATTTCATAAAATTTATTTTGTGCATCCATATCAAGACCATTTACTGGTTCATCTAGAATAAGTAAATTTGGATAATTGACTAATGTTTTTGCTACAAACGCTCTTTGTTGTTCACCACCTGATAATTCATTAAATAGTTTATCAGCCATTGACTCTAATCCTGTAAGTTCTAACATTTCAGAAATTCGCAATTCAAGATTTTTTGATTTATTTTCTCTAACAATATATTTTTTATTTCTAAGTAAATTATTAGCTTTAGTAATTCTTTTTTCAGGTATAACACCCATAGATATAATATCACTTACAGTAGCTGGAAAATTCTTTTCTATTGACATCTTTTGAGGAATATATCCAATTAACGGTAATAATAGTCGATATTCGTTACTTGGATAATAATTAAATAATTTTATTTTTCCTTCAAATTTCATTAATCCTAAAATTGATCGAAACAAAGTAGTTTTTCCTGCTCCATTTGGTCCCACTATTCCTAGAAAGTCACCTTGTTTAACATTAAAACTTACATTATCTACAGCAGCTATTATATCATATTTTACAGTTACATCTTTAATTTCAAGAATATTCAATTAATTTTTAATTGTATTAGAAGTCAATAAAGGTTTTTAGAGTTTACATTCTAATCCAATTTCAATATTGTTCAAATTTTGGATCATCTTATCAAAATATGTTACTTGTTGATTAATTTCTTCTTCATTTAGTCTTTCGATAGGGCTTAAGAAAAGTATTTTTCCATCAATTTCATTAGATATAGTTTCAGCAAATCTACTATCCACTAATTCTTCAGAGTAAATTATTTTAACATTATTATCTTTCATGAATTCAATTATTTCTTTTATTTTATTACCTGATATTTCAGAATCAGGAGCAAAAGCACTTAATGAAATATGTTGAAGGTCATATTGTTTTGCGAAATATCCAAAAGCTTCATGAAAAGTAATTAATTTATCACTTTGACATTCTTTTAGTGTAAATTTTATTTCATTATCTAGTTCATCTAATTTATTTAAATATAATTTAGTGTTTTCCGCATAGTATTCTGTATTTTTTTCATCCATATTAATAATTGAGTCCTGTATGATTATACTAATTGATTTAACAAGAATTGGATCTAACCAGACATGTGGATCAACATCTATATTATGATCATGACCAGCATCATTCTTATCGCTATGCTCATCATCGAATGTTCTTATTAGTAATTCTGGGTTTTGTTTCTCAAGAACTTCTATTATATTAATAATTACAATATCACTATTCAATTCTTTAATTTGATTATCATCCCATGATTCGAATCCTATTTTTATTATTATATCTGCATTTTGCATTTGCAATAATTTTGAAGGAGTAATTTCAAAATGATGTGGTGCAACACCAAAAGGGATAATTGTTGATACATTAGCTTTATCTTTCGCTATATTTGATGTAAATTCATAAAGTGGATAAAATGATACTAATATATTAAGTTCAGCAGTTGCACTAGAATCTGAATTTTCACCATCAGTATTACTAATATAATAAACCATACCAAGAATTAAAATTAATAATAAAGATATTATAATAAAAATTTTATAATTAGTTTTCATTTTAAAAATAAATTAATGATTATGAAGTATATTAAATTTAGTTAATCACAAACTTTTTTAAATAAATCTAAGAAATTGAGGCCCAAAATTTTTTGAATTTCGTTATTATCATATCCGTTTTCCATCAGACTAGTAGTAAGATTAGGTAATTTAGTTACAGAATTTAACTCGGTTACATAATTTACTATTTTATTTTTTTCCCAAGGAAAAACTTCAAGTAAACTATTTACTTCTTCAGGTGTCCATCCTTCCATAAAGTCTGTACCAAAACCCATATGATTAGATCCAACAAGTTTTTTCATATAATTAGCATGATTAAGCAAAGAATCAATTTTTACATCACTATCATTTTTAGTAACAAACATAGATATAGGAACTAACCCTATTATACCACCTTTAGAACTTATTAGCTTAATTAATGAATCTGGTTTATTTCTGGGATTATTACATAGAGCACGTGCATTAGCATGTGTAAACGCTACAGATTTCTTTGAAAAGTTAATTGCATCTAAACTAGTATTATCACCAACATGTGAAAGATCTATAAGAATACCTAGATCGTTCATCTCTTTTACAACCATTTTTCCAAATTCAGATAACGGAGAATTAGACGTGTCACCACAACCACCTCCAACTAGATTTTTTTCATTATAAGTAAGTTGAATTATTCTTACACCAAGATTATAATAGATTTTTACAAGAGAAAGATCTTCACGAATTGGTAAACTGTTCTGAAATCCGTTAATGATA
The DNA here is from genome assembly GCA_937890045.1 of uncultured archaeon. Next base: position 3,172 of record CALBXV010000232.1, on the reverse strand, counting down.
CCTACTTTACCCTCAGATTTAGCTTTTTCAATATCAGCACTACACCTAATAGGAATAGCGATATCATTATTATCGTTGATAAATTTATTAAATCTAGTTAAATCATCAATTACATCAGAAGGAGTATTACGTATATGAGCTACATCACCATGTTTAGCTCCAGCAAGCGTAATATTAGATGCGGTAATTCCACTTTTTTTCATAGATAGAAGATAGTCCCGAGTAATTTTAGATGGATTTAACATATCAACAATAATTGATTTTTTATGTAAACTTAATGCATTATCATTAATTTTATTCAAGAATAATCTAGTAAATTAGAAGGAATAATAATTATTTATGGTTATTTATGAAATTCAAACAAAATAAATATCATAAGAAAAACAGTTTAATTGCAAGATATGAAAGTCCAGCTATAGTACTACTTAACGGAATAGTTAAAGCCCAGGCCCAAGTTATACGACGTGCTACACCCCATCTTACAGAGGATAACCGTTTAGTAGCGCCTACACCGATTATTGATCCAGTAATTGTATGAGTTGTACTTGCAGGTATTCCACCTAGGGCTGTTCCAATAAGAGTAACTGCACCTGCAGTTTCTGCACTAAAACCTCCAATAGGTTTGAGTTTTGTAACACGCATACCTAAAGTTTTAATTACTCTTCTTCCTCCTACAAGAGTTCCTAGACCAATAGCAATATGTGCGGCCATAATAACCCAAAATGGAACATAAAAAGTGTTACCCAAATATCCTCCAGTGAAAAGTAAAATTGCTATAATTCCCATTGTTTTTTGAGCATCATTTGTACCATGTCCTAAACTATAAGCAGCTGCAGAGACAAGTTGTAATCTTCTAAAAATAACTGAATTACGTTTCAATTTGTATCGCATAGAAATACGAGTTACTAGAATCATGACAGAAAAACCAACCACCATTCCAATAAGTGGAGCTAATACAATAAATATCAGAACTTTCATTACACCACTGTAAATCAAAACACTGTAACCGGCTTTAGCTATAGCAGCACCTATTAATCCACCAATTAATGAATGAGAAGCACTAACAGGTAACCCAAGATATGAAGCTCCAGCTACAAGAATTATTGCACCAATTAACGCACTAAGTATCATTGGCTCATCAATTATAGTAGTTGAGACTATTCCCTTTCCAACAGTTTTAGCTACACTTACACCAAATCCAAAAGCAGCTGCAAAATTCCACCAAGCCGCCCATCCAACTGCAACCATTGGCGGTAAAACTCTTGTTGCTATTACAGTTGATATAGAATTAGCTGCATCATTAACACCATTCCAAAAATCAAAAATTAACGCTATAGCTATTGTAATAATTATAATCTCAAGCATTTATATCACTATAAGACATATTTACGCATGTTTGATTACAATGTCCCGCATTAAAGTTACAACATCTTCACATTTATCGGTAATTAATTCGAACTCTTCATAAATTTCTTTAAGTTTAATTATAGAAATAGGATCATTAGTTTTAAAAAGATCTGCTACAGATGTATTAAGTAGTTCATCAGCTTCCTCTTCTAGACTATTAATTTCAACTACATAATTGGTGAGATCATCATGTTTTAATTTTATCATAGAAGTAAAACCATCTTTAAGAAGATGTGCACATTTCAGATTAATTTTTGAGAATTTTTTCTCAATTTCGGATGGTGTAATATTAAACAAATAAAGTCTTTTTGCTACGCCATAAGTTAAGTCTAAAACATCATCATAAATATGAGTTAATTTCCCTATATCTTCATGATCAATTGGAGTAATAAATGCTGTATTAAGATTTTCATAGATTTGATGAACTATGTCATCACACTGATTCTCTAATTTTTTAACATTATTTTCAAGTTCTTGAGCATTAGTAGGTTTATTAATGAAAGAGGCAACTAATTGAATTGCTTCTAAAACTTTTTCTGATTCTTTTCCCAATAATTCAAAGAAGATTTTATCTTGTGGCAATAACCATTCTTTTATTCCCATGTTAATATATCTGAAATATGAAATATATATATAATTTGCATATAGAATATATTTTTAACATATAAATATATATTGAAGTATAGAGAATAGTGAAATAATGAATTTAAAGAATAATAAAAATGAGACGCGAAAAATTCAATTTTCAGGTAATTCATCTTTTACTACTACATTACCTAAACAATGGGTAGAGCATAATAATCTTAAGGCAGGAGAAGAGATAACACTAGTTTATAATTCAGATAACGAGATAGTAATAACTCCTAATAATAAAATAATCAGCAATAATAAAGAAATTAGAATAGACATAGATAAAGAGGACTATGACACAATATTAAGAAAAATAGTTTCATTATATGTTACAGGATATAATCTAATAAAAATAAGTAATAAATTAAATAGATTAACAGCAGAAGATAGAGAATCTGTTAAGAAAATAGTGAGAAATAATTTGGTTGGAACAGAGATAATAAATGATTCAACAGAAGAAATAACTATTCAGGTATTACTAAGTTTTCCAGAATTAACTATAAAAAATGCATTAAGAAGAATGTATATCATAGCGCATTCAATGCATAAAGACGCAATCTTATCAATTTACAAACTAGATAGAGATGCAGCTACAGGAGTAATCAATTCAGATAATGAAGTAGATAGATTTAGTCTTTACATAATAAGATTATTGAAAATAGCGGTAAAAACACCTAACATATTAACGAAAATAGGTTTAGATAAGATAACAGATTGTTTAGGATATAGATTAATAGTTAAGAGTGTTGAACGAGTAGCAGATCATGCTACAAAAATTGCTCAAACTGTTTTACAAATAGAAAACAAAATAGATAAAGAGGTAGTTAACAAATTAGAAGAATTAAGTATTTTTTCATTAGAAGTATTTGAAGAATCAAGCAAAGCATTATTTAAAGAAGATTACACAACATCTAACGAGATAGTAGAAAAAGCAAAATCAATAGAGAAAAAAGAAAGAGGTTTAACAAATCTATTAAAAAACAGAGATGTAAGAGAACAGACTAATATTAATTTAATAATAGAACATATAAGAAGAACAGCAGAATATTCAAGCGATATTGCAGAAATAATCTTAAACATGACTGCAGAAAAATTTCTAGATAAAAAATAATTAAGTACCAATATAGAATAGACG
>CALBXV010000231.1 GCA_937890045.1 uncultured archaeon | reverse complement strand
ATAGAGATGACATTGATGTTGAGGCATTTGCACAGCTGTCAATGCAGAATATGGTACTGCCTGTTGAGATTACCAAGGAAGGTGGGTTTAATTAGCACCTTTAAACCAGCCTGTTACCGTCAGTACCAGTGCAAATATAAATACTGGTATTATGACGACACCTAGTAATAGTATATCACGTAGTGTTATTTTCATTTTATAGATGATATTTACGTGCAGCCCCTTTAGGTTCACTAATTTTTGCTCTTAATCGCCAATACCATTCCGTTATTTTATCTATTTTTTCCCTGTCTTCAGTATAGTTTAATCCACGTATTTTCTTATTATACTGCTTCTGGAGATAAGCCTCTTTTGCTTTAATAATAGCCCATGATTGTCTTTCGCTGAAAATATAAGGGTTAATACCAAACCATCTCCATACCTGTTCCCATCCCATCAACCTGTCCCATTTATCACGCCACTCTTTACCTTTATACTTATGAATAAACATATCAATAGTAAGGGGTAAGGGACCCTTCTTTGGTGCACCAGAATAAGTGATGTTTTCCATCCAGCTAGGGGTTACTACGTTATGCATCCATGAAAATATTTTATGAAACTTTTCTAGTGGTGTGTCCACAGCGTTATATATGTCCTGGTGGGTAAACGGATCCTTTGCTGGCTTACCGCCTGCTGCTGAAGCCAATGCCGTTGTTACGGTAAGGAAGGGGTTGCTCACACCCATCTCTCTATACACTTCTGCAATTTCTGCCTGTGATAACCCTTTTAATACGGAAAACCATGTACCAAAGGGCATGAAGTACATTAGGTCAAACCACATTACCTTACCTTCTTTAGACCGTATTGGTATTGGTATAAAAGTACTGTTCTTGGTTATAAAATCAGGTAATTGTTTTAATAATTCCTCCCACTCTTCATCGCTTATACCAAGCAGTGCTTTAGATATTTCACTGGCGATAGACGGAATACTAAGAGCTGATACACCAAAAAATGCCGCCCATTTCCCTATTACCCACGGTCTTTTAGCAAGGGATTCCACTATAAGAGGGGCTATTTTATACTGGTAAGTCACAAATGGCATAAGCCACTTTCTTAGATTCTTAATACTTCTATTTGCCTGGGAATAATCCATCCCCCATTTAACTGCTATTAATGCAGCTTCCCATTTGTCTATTTTTTTCCCAGTAGTCATTCCCCACTTATTAAGGGGGCCTGTTTTCATTAACTGCATGAATATTGAAAGCTTTGCCACCTCATCTATAAGACCATAGTACTTTGCTTTTTTAGCTATAAAAGCCGTGAATCTGAACCAGGTTTTATGTGCATCTGTTCTTGTAAAATCATCTAACAAATCCTTAAATTCAGCTTCTAACATAGTTCCTTTATATATACCAGTCTCAATAGCCATCTGATGGTACTTTCCCCCTGCCGCTCTTTCCTTTAATGCAAAGAAAAAATCAAGAGGGATATGAGTAAGTGGTCGGCCTCTCATGTTATTTTGAAGTAGATTGGAAATTATATTCCTGGTAATTGTCGGAGGGTTAAGAGCTACCTTTCCCGCTTTAAACCACATAGTAGCTTGGGCATTATATTTCATTAAAAACCTAAACACCTCTCCTTTATTGGCAGAATCTTCTTCAAGCGGTACCATATCATCACGTATGATTTTATGTAAATATTCTCCGTTTAGTTTTCCGTAATTCTTGCCCATCACTACATAGTCCTTGATTAAATCCAAACCATCCTTCTTTAAGTGCGTAGCTAATGGGGCATAAGCTTCTTTTAATTGCCCTAAAAGTTTTTCCATGGCCTTTACATTTCCCTTGGTGTAGATGTCGAGTTTTCTTGCCTTTTTTATTGTATTCTCCAGCGTGATTACATCTGCCGCAAGTTGCATAGGCGTAGGGTTTTCTACACGTTCGTTTTCTATTACTGTTTTTTTAGTCAGAACACCAAGCCTAGTTTGTAAAAAATCTTCGTATACCCTACGATGTTCGTCATCCATTTCTAATCTAATTATATAACGTCCCCCTGTAGATTTATCTACATTAGGAATCAGATTAAAGTCTATAATAGCCCCTATTCTGGGATCGGTTAATCGCCCATACCAGTCATGGTGGGACAGAGTTGCCAACGTCTGGCCTATCCCAACAGACTGAACAATATTCATGTCCTTTATTTGAGCGTATCGTTCCTTTTCTGCAGGTGTTAAATTGCTTCTTTGTAGTAGATAGCCCTCAACTTGCCCTCTAGATAGAGCTTCAGGGCTGTTGTATAAATCTTTAACTGCCTCATCTGTCAAATTCATCAGATACATATAATGTACATACTGCCCATACATCCTCCAATATGTAAGTGAATTTATATGCCCTTCTTTAAAAAGAGCGTCAGCCATTTTTATATTTAATTCCTTTGTTTCCTGTGCCAGTTTTCTAAATTTTACAGGTAATCCATTTTTTACTGCCGTATTTAAAGCATTCTGGTCATCTCTCCAGAACGCTGTCAACACGGGACCTCTTGCCTTATCTAGCTCGCTTTTAAATTCTTCCCTGGTGGGGTTTTTTAATACAATAGCATCATTTTTTTCACCCTTTTCCACAACAGTAACTTCACCCATCCCAAGTTCATCTCTTTCTAGTTTTTTTGCTGTTATTTTTTTCACTACCCTCTGTATTTTAGGGGATGTATAAGAAATCCCCTTTTCTTCTTTTAATATTCTTATAACTTCCTTATGGTGTGCTATTATTCTATTGATTTTATCAAATTCATCAAACTTTTCCATAGTGTTTCTTTCAAGGGAGTCAAGAGCCCTTAGAAGATCATTGATGTTATGGTCATTAAATACGCCATCCGTATAATCAAAAAAAGCCCTATGCCCAGCTGGTGCAAGGCCCTTTGCCCTCTCTTCCCACTCCCTTATAAGTTTATCACTTCTTGATATTCCCGCCTGCTTCATCTGCCTAACTAACATTATAAATTTACTGTGGGTGAAAACCTCCATCCCCATAAAGAACTCAAAGAATTTTCTTATTCGCCACCATTTCATTCCCAACCTTACTATCCATCTTGCGTTTCTGGCTTTAATTTCTTCTTCTCTAAGTATTGCCTTATTAAGTGTATCCGCAACCTCTTCATTAGTTACACGAGCGTTAATAAAATCATCTATAAGTTTGTTGCTTAATACCATCTTTGGTTGATATCCTTCTGTTATATCATTATTCTCTACTGTTTCCCAATAAACAGTACTTAAATCCTTTATTTCAACTGCCGTATCTATTTCAGCTGCCTTATAAAGCTTGGGCCCCAGCCTGACAACCTCACCTGTTGCCTTTGTGATTCCCCCTACATTAATCTTAAAACCAAAGCTATACAAACCTGTCCATCGGTATTTTTTCATTACTCTTTTTGTTAATAAATCAACCGCAACCTCCTGATCTATGATTGAATTTATATTCATCTTTTCTGTTATCCCTTTAGCTTTTCCTCCTTCTTGGATGAATTGATGGAGGAATTCATGTATTGCTGTTTCCTCGTTAGCACCGTACCAGAGTCTGATATCGACCCGTCTTCTTCCTCTATTGTCCAAAACAGCTTCATATGACCCTTTGATAAGTATTTTTCTTCCGCTTTTTTTGAATGCATCTATTTTCTCCTTACTATAACCATGTTCTTCTAATATTATATTTCCCAACTCACTATTAGGATCAACCACCTTTCTCTCCTCTGAAAAGGATATGTTAAGTGGTGTACTAAGGCCAAAGTGTTTGATAAACATCTGTCCAGTTGTTGCCATCCATTTTTTAAAGGTAGCCTGTGTAAACATACCTTTTGATGTAAGGTCTTCTTCTCTTGCTATATCCAGCATTTTTTTGGTATCTTTTTTAATTTTTTCAGCTTCCATCCCGACTTTATCAATTTCATCAAATGATTGATAATCTTTAAGCCAACTTGTATCTTTATATGCAGAATTAAGGATTGACAGTATTTCTTTAGCGAGCCCTGGTCTATAAATCAGCCCTTCAAGTTGTTCTTCCGTTACATTAAAAAACCCCAGATTTTCGATACTTGCTTTAAATGACCACTTCTCATTGGTTAAATTATTAGAGTCATAACTTAAACCAATAGTAAACTTTGAGTCTAAACGGAATTCAAATAATAAAGGGAAGAAATTTATACCACGATGGTCTTCTTCTACTAAAGCCCTAAGATGAGGATTGATATCTTCTAAATGATCAAACTGATACATTGCTTCTGTCGTTTCGTCTTTATTTTTAAAAGTAAGATCAAGGGCCTCTTGACTACTTACTTGGGTATTATATATTTTATAAAATCTCATAACTTTATCCCAACGACGTGATTCATATTCCCCGTATGCAGTAAGAGCTTTCATTTCTTTGTCCTTCGGGGAATGGCCCATCATGTCAGCCACCTGTTTTTGTTTATAACCTAAACCGTACATGTTAAACGTAAAGGTATGTCTTGGTAGATGTGTTTTAGGGTTAATTTCATAATACCATTTATTAAACCAGCTGCCCAGTTTTTCGTTTTCACCAACAATAAATTCCTTTCTATTTTGGTCTTTAAAATGACCACCACCAAGCTTAACCACTACGTTATAAACAATATTTTCGTATATTTTTTTAATCTGGTTATTATTTGTATCATGGCGCAATGACACATACTCTGGCTCTTTTAAACCGTATTTATATTGTTTTGAGCCAGCCCCCATGACAAAACGCTTTGACTTTTGACCAACATACCCATCCTGGTATACTTGTACTTTTCCTGTTTCATCTAATTCTAGAAATAATAAGGACAGTGTGTCTTCTTCCAGGGTAAACTTGATACCATGGCGGTTGTATTCTTGATCAAGAGGGGTGGATGTCTTTTTAAGTTCTTTAGTATTTTTTATGCTATCCACTAACTCAGAATTGTATTTAAGAAGTAGTTGATATGATTCTTTATACTTATTTAGCAGTATTTTAAGCAGTGGCTGATTTTGTTCGGCAATCTTAGTTGAATACGTGCGGGTTTTTGCCTTTATCACATTTAACACTTCTGCGGTGTCCATATTCACGGATGCCCACTCAAGAGTATTAAGATCTTGCCCTCTTACGCCAGAAAGCAATGGCAGTCCCATTAGTAATAGATCCCTATTTGCTATGTAATTTTTTATTACAGCTTGCTTTAGTACTTCTTTATCTATTCCACCCTCAAGTATCAGTCTTATCGCTGCTTTCTCAGCAAGAATAGCATCATGAATCATAGTTATATAAAGTGCCTCCTCGGCCTCAAAGGGAAGTGACTTTGCTATAAGTGCTTGGTGGGTAACTATTTCCGTTTCAGTTGCCAGATCTTCCATAACTATAGGTTTTTGTTGAGCCTGCCACTGCCACCCGCCATCTTGTATTTCGTCCAGAAACTTATACCCATGCTGAGCATCTTTCGCATTCTTAATTAAAGACCTAACCATATCTTCTAACTCTTCTATGCGCCCCTCGTTTCCTTCTTCTTTAATTTGTTTCTTGCTTTTTAGTCTACCGCTCGATTCATCAAACAACTCCTCCAGGCCTTCCTTCGTAATCATATTATCAATTCTAACAACAACACGCCTTATTACAGCCTCAGTTCCTGTAGGGGATTTTTTACCCTTTGATTCACGGGCGGCAAATTTAGTAAGATCGTCTTCATTAAATATATTAAGAGGATCGTCTTTATGGATTACAGATGTTTTTTTACCCTCTTTAGGAGGTTCTTTGGTGTTGAATTCTTTAGCAATTATATGGTTTATCTCCTCTATTACGCCAGCTCTCCTTATCTCAGAAAGCCAAACTTGACTTTCCCCTTCCATATATAAACGAGGGCTCAGTACATCACTCCAATTATCACGGCTGCGAATAAAGCTCTGATGTTCCATGAAGTAAAAAAGGTTCATAGGTGATATCATTTTCCCGTCCAACCACGGTGCAATCTTATCTCTTATGTTCTGTATTTTTTTAAGCGTTTCCTCAAGCCTTTCTTCTTTAAGATATTCTTCATCATTTTTAATTAGCCTTTTTCTTTTTGCTTTAAAAGCACTTACTCTCTGGGATATGGACCCCTTACGAGTAATAATTAATTCCTCTTTTTCTACTAAGAATGAGACTGTTTTTTTAAAATCAGCTGGATGTTTAATGAAATACTCAGCTGCTTTCTTTTTATTTTGCTTGCCCCATTCTTCTTCAGTTGGTTTTTTCTTTCCTGTTGCTTCTTCCCATGCCTCCTTTATAACACCCGCCATGAATGTATTACCACGTAATACTTCTTGCTGGTATGCAGCATGAACCAGTTGTGTAGATGAAAGATTACTAACAGTTTCTTCAGAAAGATAAGTAAGTTTTACACCAGCAGCCTGTTGTATTAGTTCTGGGGTCACACCAATACCACTTACCGCATGATACGTCATACTAAAGAATGGACCATCAGCTGCATCCTGCCTCTCGGCAATCTTATCAGCTTCATTCTGTGCGGCCCCCTGCTTATCACCCTTATCACGTTTTGTTGTGCTGGTCAATGCCTGTAAGTTATCTTCTGCCCTCCTTGCTTTATTAGCCTCCATTCCTTTAACCACTTCCGCATACTCATCCTTATATTCATTTTGATATTTTTTATATATTTCTTTGATAAAGTGGTCATTGGTATATTTCTTTTCTTCGTCTATAGGTATACCCAAACTCTTGGCCATCATTAATTCCGTTTCTTTTATACGGGAGAATATAGTTGCTTGTCCAAGTTCAACACCTGTATCAGTCATATATGATTCTATTAATATTCGTCTTATAAAGTCCTTTTCAGTGGTAATTTTATCAAATGAAGATAGATTAGCAAGGGTTCTTGTTATAAAATGTCTAACATAAGCCTTTTTTAAATCTTCAGGTAAATTATTATTAAGAGGCTTTAAAACATATTCTCCTATAATTTCATTGTTCAAGCCCATAACATTTTCCATTATATTATACAACTGTTCATCATCCATACCCTGGTATCTCTTGAACTCCTTATCAATTTTTTCTCTATGTATAGCTCTTTCATCTGCTGTCGCTTTAAACCTCTGCTTCCTCTGCTCTTCTGCTATAGAAAGTTGTGCACGGGGAATGTTAGCTACACCACTTACACCACCAAACATAAGTGCCGCTACACCTGCAGGCCCTAAAACACTAATCACCTCTCTCCATATTTCAGCGTCTGGCCTGATATCTGTATACTTTTCTGTAGTAGCCTGACCAAATTGTTGGCCAGCTTCAGTTCCCATTTCAACAGGAACTGTTTTAAATATATTTGACAGTAGCCTGTATACGTATTCATTCGATGTCTTGGCAAGTATTTCAGCTTCAGACACCATAAACAGTTTTGCCAGATACTTAGTTCCAAAGTATTCACCAGTAGCCTCAATAAGACCTGTTAAATAAGGTGCCCACCATAGTGTTTCCCTGATAGCATCTGCGGCTTCGTAGTTTCCCTGCCTCTCTAACTTTTCTATTCGTGCCCAAGCTGTGTCTTCAGTGGTTTCTTTTGCTGACATACCAAAGAATGTTGCCATTTCTAATCCAATGGCCCGTATTGTGGCTTTCTGTATTCTTTTAAAACCTTCCTTTTCTTTTCTTAATAGTCTTCCCTGCTCCTTAATATAGTTCCACCTTTTATTAGCCTCATTAAATATATGGCCTTTTTGTGTTTTAGAAACAGCCCCGTATGGATACCCCTTTCCTCGCTTTACCCCCTCCTTATAAACACGATGTTCTTTTAGTAATTCACGTATAGTGCCTTGCATCTCCTTAATCCTCTTAAATCTAATACCTATACCAAGTAACAATCTTGTGCCAGTTGCACTAATACCACCTGGGATAGCTGACGTAGCCACTATCTTACCCGCTTCATATATTATCCTGGTAAACTCATCATATTCAGGTTTAGACCCAAATAAGGTTGTAGCTTGCTTGTCTGACCAGTTAACTAGCATCTGGCCTAGTTTATCTGCCCCAATAAACTTAAGTGCCTGACCTGTCATGCGAGGGAACTCAACTGTTGCCCCTTCTCCAAGCCCTCTAAAAAGTGCCTTTATCTTACTCTGAGATTTAGGGATATCATGGTTAACTAGAGCATTATATGACCGAATAGGAGAAAGCTTTTCCGATCCCGCTCCTGCATAAAAAGGACTTAGCCCTTCTTGTATACGCCCTAGTGCAAAAGCTTCAGCCCCCTTTATAATATCCCCTGTTGGTTCTTTTCCACTGAGTAGGTGCCTCATTTCTTCAGGAGTTGTGTTAGTAGTAATTAACGGTATTAGTGTGGGTACACCATCACGTATTAAGCTTGACTGGTAGGGATAATCACTGACAACCCTACCACTACCATCGGTCATCTTCTGTGGTCCCTTATGGCCAATTTTCTGCCTAAAAGTATCCCACCCTCTCTCTTCACGCATTCGTGTGCCCTTGGGAAGCACTTTATATCTAGGTGGGGACTCTCTCCAGGGGAATGGACGATGTTGTTCTGGTAAGAAATTATATCCTTTGTCTTCTGGTACAACCCTGAATATATCATACTTTCCTTCTTTTGCCAAGTCACTGCTAAATTGATTCCAAGCAGCACTTCCATACTTCAGAGAGTGTTTTACATAACCTTCAGCATCATACCTAGTATCTACATATGGTTTAGGAGGAGGTATATCCTTCTGTGGGGGTTTAATCAGACCTGCGTGTACCGCCCTCGTAAAATAATCCTTCTCTTCGTCATCAAGAAGGTCGAGTTCATTCCTATTCATACGTGCCATTACATATTCATGTAGTGTAGCCATTAATTTAATTAACCTCCTGTTTATTTAGGTGCAAAACGACGATTCCACTCATCTGTAATTGTCTGTAAATCTGTTCCATGTTTATTAAATAACTCTTTTACTTCATCTGTTGTCATCGTCTTAAGCGTATCTGGAGTAATTTCTTCGCCTTTATAAATCGTGTCAAAAATTGTGCCAGGAAGCATCCCTAACGTATTTAAGATGCCTACGTTTGACTTTATAAATTTAGCGGCTTTCCTTAAATCTGCTTCAGTGTCGTGTGCCCCTCTCCTATGACGAGGATGGCGTTTTTTAGAAGGAACGGGTATTTTTTGTTTATTCCTCCAGTCCTCCCAATCGCCAGTCGTCCAGCCAGCAGTATTTTCTTCAGACGGAATCATAACTCCTCCTACCAAGTCTGGCTTTCCTGTTGCTTCACCTTCCTTGCGTAGTTTTTCTATACGTTCTTCTTCCAGTTTTAATACTCCCATTCTCGCATCTATGGATTTTGACAACGCTTCCAAAGTTGTTCCCTTGTTGTATATATGCCACATTCTTGTTACATATTCTTGGAGATCTTTTTCTGTGGCGAAATTTGGTTTACCTGGGCCGCCCCCTCCCTTTAAATCCTTATAAACCTCAAGTTCTCCCCCCATAATTAAATTAAGATCCATTCTATTAACACCTTTAAAATCAGGGTTTACCTCCCCGTTATCGAATTTCTCAAGTACGTATGTTAGATAAAATCCTTCATCTGTATACCCCAACCCAAGTACATCCTCAAACGCTTTTCTTATTGCGTTTTCATATCTTGGATCAGTTGATGCTCCGTAAATAGCTTGTAAGGTGTCTCCTTTTGTCTTACCTCGCCATTCCCTTATACCACTTACTGCCGTGGCCTGATCAGATTTAGTTAAAGAATGTTTGCCGAAATTAACAAGTGCTCTGGTGTGAAGATATGTAGTTTCTAATATAGTATCAACATCTTTAGCTACTTCATGGTGCTTCACAGCCTCTTTATATTTATTATATATCTTCCATTGTTTATCATTAAGAAGATCAAGGTCTGCCGCCTGTTCAACATTTGTTATATCACCACCCTTCTTTATACTATTTATAACCCACCCCAATGTTGACTCATTAGTAGGATCGTTCCCCATTATATTGCTTACCCTCTCCGATGTTTTCCTAATCGCCTTTGTGGTGTGTTCTTTAAATAATACCCAGGTTGGGTCTTGTAGGTTTTCTATTTCACTAAAACTCAGCCCATCACCATTAATATCGGCATACTCAGCAGCCTTCATCATATTATCATACAGCTCTTGGCCAACATCTCCCATCCCCTCCACCATGGTTTTAGGAAGTGCCATCTTATTATTGGCATCTTGCCTTGATTTTTCTACCTTCATTTTTTCTTCGTATACCAGCTTATCATAATCTCTTGACCACTGATTATCTTCATATTTCTGTTCCAGCCAGTCCTGTGTTTCCTCCTCACGCTTGAACTTCGCTTTTAGTATTGAATTTCTTTGGTTAAGATATTCCTTTGTGTTTTCTGCCTTGGTTTCTTCAATTCCAATCTTTTCCTGTTCCTGGTTTAATTTTCTATCTTCCTGTTGATTTTTTATTACTTGATTCATCTCGTCTATGCGGTTCTTTTTTTCAGTTTCTGCCTGTGTCTTTATATCGGTTATTGTTTCATATAACTTTAGCTGGTCAGCCCTGGGATCACCCACCATATTTGCAAGAAAGGCACCTACTTTTTTAAATGTGCTAGGATCGTCTGCACTCACCGATGAATCAGGATGTGCCTTTTTATATGCCTCTATAGCAATATTAACAGCATGGTCTTTACCAACCCCACCTCCTGCAAGCCCCTCCCTCACACTTTGTTCATATTCGGTTCTACCTGCAGCGGCTTCTCTTTGATAAAGACCAGGTGGCATTAAATAGGTGCCAACACCATGCATTGATGCAACACTTGCACTCTGTTCCTCCTTAGGAAGGGCTATCTTTTGGTCATATACACTCATTATATCTAATGTGGCTTTTTCTATATCCTGTTTCCTTTTTAGTTTTTTAAGAAGGTCCTCATCCTGTCCTGCCCCATAAGCACCGCCTATACTCTTAAGCATCTTACCACCCATCCCTCGTTCATGTCGTGTCCTTGAAAACTGAAATATATCTCCCATAACTACTCCCCTTCTTTTACCTTTATTAATTCGACAAATAAAACACCATCGAATCTAGTTCCTATTATAAAAAAACCAGCATTAAGAGCTACCTTAATAGCCTTAATGTTTGTATTTTCTATTCTACATATAATACCTTTATATTCATCAAGTACCTTATCTACAATCCTGTTAAACAATATTGGTGCATAATAACCTCTGAACTTTTCATCAAATGCCGCATACTGAAGATATATACACTCTTTGTTATGTTTATACGCAATCATAAACCCTATATATTCATCATCTAAATCACATGTATATATAAAATCAGGTTCATCCGTGTCCTTAAGATGCAGGTTACCACAGAACTCTTCATATGGTGTCTTGATTACATTAAGCT
>CALBXV010000230.1 GCA_937890045.1 uncultured archaeon | reverse complement strand
CGCTGTTGGATGAAGGAAAATGTCGTGCCATTGGTGTCAGCAACTACATGATTTGTCATCTAGAGGAACTTTTGGATAGGTCATCTGTTATTCCTGCGGTTAACCAAGTTGAGTTTAACCCGTATCTCTATCAGAAGGGTCTTCTGGAGTTTTGCTGTTCTCATGGAATTCAACTGGAAGCATACAGTCCGCTTACACAGGGATTGAAGTTAGGAGACCCACAACTAATCTCCATGGCTAGGAAATACCATAAGAGTGCGGCCCAGATTCTTGTTCGCTGGGTATTACAGCGAGGCGTAGTAGCCATACCAAAATCATCCAAAGAGGAGAATATTCGCCATAACGCTGACGTGTTTGATTTTACAATATCAGCGGAAGATATGAGAGTTCTTGATTCTTTTAACGAAGATCTACGGATAGGCTGGGATCCTTCTACAGTAGAGTAAGATGCTTGACGTTGATATAACTGATAACTTTTAAGAAGTTACTGCGGAATATAGTTGGCTTAGGGGCACATCGGGGGGGACATGCGTATAGAAAATACTAGATTAGTTGAACATCTAGGGTCAATAAAGATTCACGGAGTACGGAGAATACTGGAGTTGGATTCGGGCGAAAGAGCAGTAACGCACCTTGAGGAAAATCTGGACACACAGACGATAGGGAAGGATTCTATTGAAGCTATTGAGCAACGGATGGCTATTGTCCTCTCTATAAAAAACGAGGACCTTAGGGCTTTTGAGGGTGTGCTCATGGGTGTACCTCATAGTTGTCTAATTATAGTGATTTCCAATAGCAGAACAGTGGAAATAGATGCTTTTAGGAGCGAGCAAGATATCCTGAGTCGGTTTTGCTCTGTCACCAAGCGGCAGGCTTTGATTGTTCATCAAAAAGATCCTGTTTTAGCTCAAGCCCTAAAACATGCCAATTACACTGAGCTTTTAGATGATGAAGGATTAGTAAGAGATGGTAAAAGCGAAGGCATGATAATAGGAATTCTGCTGGCTAAGCTGCATGGAAGCAACTATATTGGATTCATCGATACCGATAATTACATTCCTGGTGCCGTATGGGAATACGTTAAACACTTTGCCATCGGCTTTATATTGTCCAAATCCTCTTATGCTATGGTCAGGGTTTTATGGCGTTATAAACCTAAGCTTTTGGGGGAGTTGTATTTCAAGAAGTGGGGGAGAGTCTCAGAAATAACCAATAGATTCATAAATCACTTCATCTCCACACAGGGAAAGTTCGAATCTGAGATTATAAAAACGG
>CALBXV010000229.1 GCA_937890045.1 uncultured archaeon | reverse complement strand
GTGCTCTAGGGTTGTATCACTAGTACATGCTTCACCTGCTTTCGCACAGGCATCTGTACCAGCACCATCTACAGAAGTGCATACTCCAGCTACACATTTTAAGTGTGTTACATTGGCGCCGACACCACAAGGATCACTGTCTTGGGGATCACAAGTACTTACTTCTTTCCCGGTAACCATCGGCGTCTTGGCACAAGTATTATTTGCATCACAAGTAAAATAATATGATTTACCAGCACCACAATCCTCTCCAACACCCGTACAACCACCCTGATCGTCACCAGCACCATCTATTCGTGCACATTTACCATCCACACATTCCAAATGTGTTAAATCACCGTCTTCTTCTTCTTCTGGACGAAATCCAGCTTCATACAGGCGGAGGGCTTCTCTTCCAACGCCACTTAAATATTGTGAAATAATGTCTTCTGGGCCGAGTGCTTTCGCAAATCTTGCTTCCTCAAATCCGATGAGGTCTCTCTCCCGTTCCATCTTAGCCTTTATCGCAGCTATCTCTACATCGGAATAGCCGGCTTCTTTAGCCGCCTGTAGCTGTGCTTCTATTACATCTTCATTAGCCTGTGCCTGTTGCTGTGACTCAAAAGACTTGAGGATTTGTTGTACAAGGTCTTCTTGACCTGCACGTCTGGCTTCTTCTGCCTCGGTTTCTGAGGCTTCAAGTTCACCGGCACGACCTAAAAATTTTTCTTGGAGCTGTGTGTATGCTTCTCCGGGCTGTCTACCAGCTTGTTGTAGAAATGGAGAGGTTGCCCCCGCTAGAAAGCCCCGTGTTTGAGCACCACCAAGGCGTTCTTGAGCATACTGTTGCATAAGGCTCCCACGAAGACCTTCCTTCCCGCTTACAAATTCTGTCCTAGATGCCGCCCTGCCAAGTCTTATTCTCTCAGCCGCTTCACCGCCGAGAATCTCGGGAGCGTCAATAATGTTTCCTTCTTCGTCTTTTGTGGTAAACTCACCATACTTGGCTTCCAGCCGGTTGATCTCCTCATTGATCTGTTTACCTGTGAGTCCGCCGGGGATGGTTCCAGTCTTAATGGCATTGAACTGTAGATCATCGGGAAGCTTGTCATAGTCTTCCTTGGACATATCCTCACCGAACATGGCCTTGCGCTGTCTGCCCATTTCATCGATCTTCTGCTTGGCAATGCCACCAAGTGCCGCTGCACCCTCTACACCATACTGTGCCTTAAGCTCGGCCTCTTTCTTTGTTTTCTGGGTAACTGAGAAGTTCCAGTCATCAACGATATTCTTGATCTGGGCTTTTTCCCAGTCGGGGAGTCGGTTAAGGATAGCGTTGAACTGTTCACGCTGGAAAGGAATAATATATTTCTTAGCCGCATCAACTGTGATACCATATTTCTCAGCAATGGCCTTATGAGCGGCTTCTGCATCGTAGGTATCGTTTTCAGGATCATACCCGAAAAGCTCGGCATACTGGCTAAAATCACTAAAGCCAGCGTCTTCTAAGAGGGAAGCTAGGTTAGTAGGTAAGTCTGCATCTGTAAGGCCGCCGAGGAACTCCTGCATCCAAGGCGGATATTCTTCACTTGTAGCTTGGCAACCATAAACCAGATCACCAGCCGAGCCTGATTCTCCGCCGCCTATGACTACACATCCTTGCCCCGGAGGGCATCCATCTGTTCTACAATCAGCCATAATTAATTCCTAAATTAAGATTGTTAGCCTCACATTGGATCAAGCCAAGGCATATCAATCTTGTCTTCTATCATAGAACCCACTGCCGTTTTATTACCGAACACCTTCAGGACTTCTTCCGAAGTGTCCATAGTACCAAGTAGAGCCATAATTGGATAGGCTAAATTCCTAGCATAACTATAAGACTCTGGGCCAAATTCAAGTGGTAGAACCTTAGACTTCCAAGTTGGGGTATATTGTCTTTTCGTCGTTTCTCTCAATTCTCTTGTTGCAGTTTCTATGTCCCCAGCCGTTCGTCTGGCCGCCAATCTTTCGTCCCGTGCGGCTTCACCATTCTCTGGCTCCCTGTACGCGGCAATGGGAATTTCACCTGCACGCCTTTTTGTAACTCCACGACCTGCGGCTTGGGCTCGACCACCGGCGTATAAACTACCCGCTATAGTGGTGGCATATCTAGCTGTTTTACTTCCTTTCAAAAGGGCGTTAATAGCTTGAAGACCCTTTGCGACCGTTCCTGTGCTCCCAGCGACGGCTGACGAACCGCCAGTAAAGTACAAAGCCGCTACGGCGAGGGCAGTCATTATGGCTTGATTGAATAGTTCTTTCTCTGCGGTTCCCTTTGCCTCCGTTTCGATATCAGCGGTTGTTTGAACAGCGGTCTTTCCTACTTCTTCAACTCTTCCAAGTTCAGCTGCTATGTCACTGGTCTCTTTTAAGTATTGACGCATTCCAGCACCACCACGCTCTTCCCGCTCCATTTCCATTTGCCTGACAAAGGCATCCATCATTTCGTCTGTAACATCTGCCTGACCAAAGTTTGCCATAGATATAGCCATAATAAAACTCCCTTACGTTAAACTTTCCCAAGTATTGGATGTCTCTTCCTCCACTGGAAGAAACTCCGTGTAATACAACTTAGACCCCAGACGAAGGTATAGTCTGAGGTTCTTGCCCGGCACCCGTGAATACCGTCTCTCACCGTCAGCCATCTGGCTCACAGATGGTGCATGAGGAGAGATAGCAATGGGTGGCTGGGTACTATTCCTTAATTTTCTTTCTTCTCGTGTCAGTGGCATTAGCTTACCCTCTGATATATTGGTCTGTATTCCACTGCCACATCATTGATCTGAACACCTTCGGAACTTCCGGTGTCACTCGTAGCATTCACGATCTTAAATCTTATACTCTGGCAAGATATAGGACTGCTGGGCTGGGCTCGAACCTGTTTCCAGCCAGTACCGGTGCCAGAGAAGTCGCCTGTAAGCTGACTTGAAAAGCTTGTACCACCGTCAGTGTCATAAAATATAGGCTGTGTCTGGTCATTATCACTCTTATAAGTGAGCGTTACACCATATATTTTTTTTGTTCTTCCCGGCTCACCAAAATCAATGTCCTTTGTAGTGACTACGAACTTGTCCTCTCCCACGTTACGCATGGAATCTGTCCATTCTTTTATCTCGTAAGCATCGGATGTGGAGCTCCAAGTATTGCTTATCTGTCCTTCCCATGTTGTTTCAGATGTCCAATATAGGTCACCAGTAAGCAATGTCTGGTATACAGATGTAGTATTACTGTTCCAATCTACTACCATATTGGCCCTGTTATAGTTATCATCAAATGCTGATTGACCCTTGATCCACGATTGTGTCCTGAAATCATATATATATACATCTCCCACATCAGCAAAGGCGTTCTTAAGAACAATAAGATAATAGCGCCTTGGGTTGTATCCGATCAATGTGTCACGCTTGAAGTAGGTCTGCCATGTAGATTCCTTGATCCTGTTGAATAAAAGGTTTGTCACGTTTTGACCATCATATAGGAACACACCAAACTTGTTCACCCAGCAGACACCAAAGTCTGTCTTGGTAGATGCATAAGGATGTTCAATCCCTACAAAGTCTTTAATATCCTCAACATACCAGTTAGATGGTGACGGAGAAGCGATATTAATGATATAGAGCTTCCGATTCTTGAAGGCTAGTAATCGGTCTGAGAACTCTTCCAGCTTGGTAAACTCCTCAGCGTCACCCTTTACCACATCAATGAAGTAGCTTCTGGGGAACGTATCAAACTTGCCAATGGGAGTGTACATGATCCGGTCACGCATCTGAACAGTCTCACTGTCCTCGTTTACCGTCTTGACGTTTGCCACAAAGGCACGCCTGTTAGCCACTATAGCAGTTTTATAGCCTTCACCAGTACCGGAAATGGTTAATTGTTCATTAGCGTCTTTATTAGCCGGGAAGCTATTAAGAATTTCATAAGTCTCAAGGGCTGGGGAAGGAACAATGACTTCTTCCACCTTCATGTTAATACCAGAGTTCACTACCCATGGAGAATATTCACCGCTTAAACTGCCCCTGACACCATCTCGAAGGCTAATATCCAACAGTAAAGCCCACGGATCAGAAGTTTTATTTATTCTAGTATAAATACGAGCACCGGATATCCTTGGATTAAAAGAACCTGTAGAATTATCATCAGTTAAAGCGGCCCTTACATCTATATCAAGGCAGTCCAGTGATGTAGCGGGAAAAGTATTGTCATCTGATGGTATGAAAAGGAATGATTCCTGATGACCATCATATATAAAACTTGCGGCAATCTGATATGTCTCACTTGCCCACGTACCGGCTGGAGATGTGGGACTTTCAATATTTAGTTTGAACCCAGCACCAGCTTCAGGATAATTTGAAGCGTGTATGTCACATTCCGTAGGTGGGGATAGAGTATTATTATCATCGTGCCAATCGTCAAAACCGTAAAATGTCAGAGATACATTATCAAGGTTGAATGCGGCATTGGTTGACGAGCCTGTAATTCCTATGGTAAAAGCACCAGCCGAACCTGACTTGGTCTTGTAATATATACTTGTCGTAGCGTCTGACATGGTCAAATCTGTTGAAGTAGCGGCATGGGCTGTTGTGATAGAAGCCTGTAAAGTCGCCGAAGTACCAAGGTTTAATCCTGACATTGTATATGTAAACTTGTAGATAGCATTGGGAATGGTCTCACCTATAGTCATATCAGCCACTGCCTGCACTAAAGTGGCGGGGCTTGCATGGTGAGCATAGCTTGCATCTGATGAATCCAGAGTCCACCCATTACCCCCTGTCCAATAGGAACTGAAGTCACCCCCATTAACTAGGTGTTCCATTGAGCCGGAGATGTCCTGAAAGGGACGGCGTTTGATGTAACCGTACCACTTGTTCTGGATACTGGAACCAAATGAGGCGTCTGAGACCCTGAGAGCTTCATCGGCGAAATAAAACACACCCTGTGTCAATCTAGTAATTGTAACAGTTCCAGCTTCATTGTCCCTATCAGTAAGCACACCACTATGATCCAAGGTTAATACAAGTGCGGAGACAGTTCTTACACGCAGGCCGTTGAAATTATTGTCGGTTACACTGGTACAACCTGAAATGCCTATAATATCACCTTTTCTAAACCCCTGAGTTATAAAATTAACCGCATCTAAAGAATCTGCTGTAATGGTGTCATAACCATCAGCATTGCCAGCAAAAGCCAGTTCATTAGTACTAAAAACTCCCGAGGTGGATGCTGTACCCATATCAAATATCCCAGACTGAAAAGAATCACTACCAAGGTCATATAGATCAACCTCTCCATTCTTAGAGTCAACGATCCCTAACCAGTTCTCACCAGTATCTAGAGCCCTAGGGCCACGTTCATGATCGGACTCAAAAACAAATGCACCGTAGCCGGGACAGATATGTCCGGCTGTACCACTGGAAACGTCAGAATGTTCGGTATCCCCACCCATGGGACGTATGGACTTCCTGTCTTCCAGCATGATGTTCTCAACATCAGACATCTCGTTCTCACCAATGTCACGTGGATCGAGGGCTGAGTTTAACCCGCCGGAGAAGTCATTCATATTGTAAAACGCTTTAGGCATGCATTGCTCTCTTTACCCAACCATAATAATATTTTTCCAGCTCAGGCC
>CALBXV010000228.1 GCA_937890045.1 uncultured archaeon | reverse complement strand
ATCACTATCATCAATTAGACTTACTCCCTCGGCTCCATTAATAGTTTGTAAATCTATTTGCCAATTACCTGGATCCATTTTTTCTCTCATCCGTGCTCTAGCCACACTAATGAAATATCCATCTGGTGAATTTGATTCTGCTCCCGTTGCCCCAATTTTAAAATATGTTTGGGATGGGGGAAGTATCAGATTCTTAAATTGTCTATAAATTGCCTGACTTGGATTATTACCTGATTGAGCATTCTTTGAACCACTTCCTGCGAAGTGTCCGTAAGCAATACTAAATTGTACTTCTGATGTAGTTGAGGATGTTACTTCGTTGTGAACATCTAAATAATATTCACCACTACTACCACTTTGCAAAGATGAAGTAAACATCCCTGCCGTTGTAGATGTAGCATCTAATTTAATTGCTCCACCAGACCACATTCCAGTAGATACCGTTGATGTTGTTTCTTGTACATCACTTTGGCCATCGAATTCAACAAATACTGCCATTTTTAACTCCTGTTATAATAATTTAAATTTTTCTTCATTAGGGCCCTTGGCGTCGTCCGCCTCGTTTACCCGATTTTTTACCCGATTTTTTACCAATTTCTTTATTAGCTAATTTATCTGCAAGTGCTGCTGCTTTCTTTGCCGCGGCGGCTTTGGCTGCGGCGGCTTTTGCTGCGGTTACCACGGCTGCTGTCGATGGGAGTGCCTTTTTCTTTTTCTTTGGTGCAGGATCCTTACCTAGTCCGAGGTTTAGCTTGCCTAAATTACCCAACTTACCCAAATTACCTATCATGGGATGCCCCGATTTAGCTAACTTCTCTAATGCGTCTTCATTTACCATACCACTAAATTGACCAGGTTTTATGCCCGTACCTGCTAATGGGTCTGGCTCCACTTCTTCCATTATATCTGGAATATCCTCCAGAATTTTTTCTTCTTCTATTAAGTCAAGTTTTTCTATAATTTTTTCTTCTTTTATTATTTCTTTAATTTCTTCAGGTAATTGTTCTGGGTTAAAAGTTTCTACAATCTGTCCACTTTCACTTAATGTAACCGCCCCACTACTACTTTGTATTGGTGCGTGTCTCCTACCAGCATTAATTTTTAATTTAACTTTTGTTTCTTTACCAGTTTTTGAACCTTGTAAAGTTACATATACTTCTCTTTCAACAAAAGAATTTTTATCTGTTGGAACATTCGGTTTAAGAAATATTCCTATTTTTCTTCCTTGTTTTACTGCTAATGACATTTTATTATTGTCCTCCTAAGTAGGCCTTTTCTCGGATCGTACATACGGTGATGCTATCGTATCTCCTTCAACAAATATATCAACAAAAGAATCATCACTCAAAGTTATTGTATAGTTTTCATTTCCACCTAAATTTAATGTTTCGGGTGAAAGAACTATATTTGATAATGCACCTTCTAAATTTAATACATCGGGCAATCCAGTAATTTCTTGTTCAAATCTACTCTGATTCAATTCACTTGTTAAAAGTGTTTTCATCACAGAACTCGTTCCATCTTCAGAAGCGGCAGCTGTTCTTGTAAATGCTTCTAATACTGGCATTCCTAAAATAGTAGCATCAAAATAATCTGGACCCCGTGTATCAGTAACATCAAAATTACTATAATCCACACCATCATCGGATAGTGCAAATTTAATTATATTTAAATTCTGACCTTTGGATAATAGTTGTCTACCTCTATCAGTTAATACGGCGTCTACAAATATTGCTTGGGATTTATCTAAAAAACTCATATATTATTAACTCGCTGACGTTACTGTTACAGTTATACTGGCTGTTGCACCACTTGTTCTACCTCTAACTATCAATGTAGTTTTAGCGGGTGAAATAGTAGAACTAATTGCTTTACACTTAATATTCACGGTATCACCTGAATTTCTGGTAGTAATAGTTTGAGAACTTCTAAACTTTGTTCTTGACTCACTATTAAATCCTCCTGAATCCGTTTCGTCTCCATTAAGATATAAAAATGCTATATTGGTATTCAATAAAGTATAAGAATAAGTTTCAGACTGTTTTAAATTTTCAGTCGTTGGATTTACAGTAACTGCTGTTCTTGTTCCTCTACCGTCATTACCTGTTTGGTTAAATGATAATGAAATACCATTTTTTACTTGGTCATCAATACCAGTCAAATATGCCATTTGAGTTGGATCTGGTGAACCTTGTAAATGTGTAGTATCTGCAAGAATTTTAAACTTCATAACTGACGCTTCGTTGGTTACAGCCTCCAAAACTGGCATGTTTTCTAATACTGCTCCATAATAATCTGAACCAGATGGGTGTCCTGGATTCCATAAGTTATAATCTATTTCATCATCACCTAATGCGAATTTTGTTATATTAAAGCTACCATCACCCTTTGCTAACAACTCACGACCTTTTGTTGTTAGGATAGCATCTAATACTTGCGTTGTTTTATTTAAATATCCCATATATTAATTCCTGATTTTTCTGTTTATTTCCATAGAAATACTTGAAATGTCAAACTGAAACCTCTTATTAAAAGTTAATCCTTCAAGTATAAATATAAAGTTTTTAATTAATTTAGTCATCTTCTTCTATTTGTCTTTCTCTCTCAATACATCTGGTCCTGTATCTAATTCGGTTGTTAATTTAACATTTGCCGAATCAAATGTAGTTGCCACATATGGATTGGTTAATACCATAGTGACTGCATCATAGGTAATTTGACCACTTAAATCCTTAGAAGGTAGTGCAGTCTCTTTAGTATTTCTACATCCTACGAATTGTACTCGTTCTAATGCTAATACATCGTCTGCCTGATTCTCATAACTTGATGAATTAAATGATACTGAACTTGCATTTCCTTGATAATAGTTTTCTCTAGTACTATAAGTAAATACTTTCTCTTTATTAAATTTAGATGTTCTTTGTTCGTCAATCATAGCAATACTTTCAGTAAATATTGAACTAACTCCACCTTGA
>CALBXV010000227.1 GCA_937890045.1 uncultured archaeon | reverse complement strand
GGTCAACTACAGAAGAAGCTGCAGCATGGAACGCGTATGTGATTAATCTTCAAACAACTGCCGTAGGAGGATTTGTAAGACATACTGAGAATAGGGAGCTTCCAAGAAATACGATCGCTGCTCAGAATACACCTTGTTTTAATAGTTTTAGAAATATTGTTAAAACTGGATTTCAAGTAACTCAACATATTATAAATCAAAATTTTGGAACTTTAATTGCACCTGTTTTTGCAAATGAAGTGGAATTGGATAATATTGCTGCATCAGATACTACAAAACCAGATATTATCGCAAACGAACAAACTCACATGCAAAGATTTAGATATGAGTATTTTGCAGTAAACATAGGATCAGCTGCTTATAGAGGAGGTGGGTCAAGTTTGAAAAAAACAACCACCACTGCACAAACGTCTGGAACAGCATATAGAATTTATGGTTGTGGCTATATGATGCCTAGAGAGGAGGCTGGTTTTGACAATCCAGATATATTAGTTCCTCTAGAAACTGTCGTGGTATTATCCAATTAATATGCCCAGAATAGACACAATATATAGAGAGACCCTTTTAAAACTAACAAAGAAATTTTATAATATATAAAATGAAAAACTTTTTAAAATTAATTGTATTAATTATGACATTAGTTTCATTTAACAAGCATGCATTTTCTTGTGATTCACTAAATGTAACAATTGGAGATGATTTTTCAAAAGTAACAGATATTTTAGATTTTACTGACGATTATGAGGCAGAAAATTATGAAGAAGGTACAACTGCAGAATACGAAGCCCATACAGCAATATATTGTCCTGATTCAGGACTTGATAATACAATAATAAAAGTTTTTATTTATCAATCAAAAATAGCAGGTATTAGATTAGAGACAGAGGATCCTAATATTGAAGAAAATAAAATTTATGAATATGCTAGCAGTGTCTATGGCGCTATAGACGATGAGGTTAAAAAAAAAAATTGGACAGGTTATAAAATGATAAGTAGTGGTGGTAGAATAATATTGTATCAAAAAATTAAGGAAATAGATGGAATTTATGAAAGTCTAGATATTTCCACTGAAGAATTAATTGATTATACCGTTGGAGAGTTTGTAATTAGGATGGGTGAATAAATTATGATAAAGATTTTAAAATATTTTTTATTTATTATTTTTCTATTGGACTTTAATCTTCAAGTTCAAGCTAAACCTGTTCCTCCAGGATCAGGAGAAGGTGATGTTCCTGCAAATATATTATTTTTGATAGATAGTTCAGCAAGTATGAGCAGAAGATTGTCAAATAGAGACGCAATTCGGAATGCACCGAATGCAATTTATGATTCAAATGGAGATATTCTTGTAAGTCAGATAAACACTCTTGGAGTAGTAAAATTTAATGCTGATGGGACGAGAAATAGAGAATATAATAATAATAGACAAAGATTTACAGGAGAGAATCCACACACTTGTTCGGGATTTTCTAATACTTCTGACACTGCAAATTATAATTCTACAACAAGGAGTACACAGACAAGAGGTACATCAAAAGTTAGATTAGTAGAAAATCTTAGTACAAATGATGGAACAGTTACTAATGAAAATGTTGTTTTCTTTTCTGCAGACGATAGATGGTTTGGGAGAGCTGGAGTTATTTTGGGCGTTTCTGAAGACGGACAAGACTGTAAGTTTTATATAAGAGCATTTGACCGTACAGGTGAAGTATTAGGTATGGATGCAGCCACAATCGGAGGTGAAACTTATTTATTTATTACTGGAAGATGTGGATGGCGTATGAGAGACGCTTGCTTTACTTCTTTTAATGTAACTAGAGGAGAAAGAAGTACTCAATGGTTTTCGCGCCGGTCTCGGACTAGAAGCCTATTAAGAAATTCCTGGCGGCTTGCAGTAAATAGTGATGCCTCGTTTTTATATGTTGCTAGGTGGAACTCTGGTATATCTGGATTTGCACTAACGAAAGTAGGAAATAATTATGATTTAACAACAGTAAATGGAGGAAGAGCTACAAAAAGTTATGTTGCAATAAGGAATGGCAACCTCGATACTCAACTAGCGGAAGTAGCGGGTATAGATGTATCTCCTGACGATGATAATATTTTATATGTTACTTCCTTACGAAGACATATTATACAAAAAATACAGTTAGATACCAATACCACTTATACAGTTCTTGCAAGAGCAGGAAGTGGTACTCGTAATCGGAATCCCAATACTGAAGATTCAGGAACACTCGCAGCGAACAGTGTAAGATTTTCTCAACCCAGAGGTATACACGTAACATCTACTAGAATTTTAGTTACAACCAGTGTTGGAACAATTGATGAATTTGATGAAGATCTTTTTACATCAGCAAATGTAGACACAGCGTGGCTTCAACAAATGGGTGGCGGAGCTGTATCAAGATGGACTGGAGTAAAACAAGCAATGTCTGCAATTGTAAGTGATACTACTTTAACCAGCGGTGCTCATTTTGGATATGGTCACTGGAATGCCGGTGAAACTGGTGGACCAAGAAGAGGTGCGAGAGGTGGAAGGTTCTGTCATTTTAATGATGGATGTAATTATTATGGAGGATGGAGTGGAACTCACCCAAATGGTAGTTCGACGGTATGCAATAGAGACTCGTGCTTAAATGTTGGTATTAGTGCTGAAGGATATACTCAAATTCTCGACAATTTATTGCCCCAAGGACTTGCATGGGGAACAGACGCTAATGCATACTCTGAAATAGCATTAGACTATTTTACAAATGACTTTCCTGGATATGACGAAAATTCTGATTGCCAGATAAATTATGTAATTGTTATTGGTGATGGGATGATGAGAAACAATAACCCAGCGGCAGAAAGAATTGCCCAGCTGCGAGATTTACCAAATCCAGTTAGAACATTATTCGTAGCATATGGAGGGGGTATTAACGCAGTGGGAATGGCGAGATTTGACCAAATGGCTGTTGCAGGCTCTTGTCCAGAAGGCGATTCTAGTCATCCAGATTGTGAACCTACTATAGTTGCAAATACACCAGAAGAATTAAAAACACAGCTTACAAGTAAAATCAGACAAATCCTTGCTGAAAAATTATCATTTACAGCACCATCAATTACTGCAACGGTTCAAGAGGGTGGATCATTGTATCAAGCTCAGTTTGCCTATGAACAATTTGGAGAATGGCAAGGTACAATTTTAAGAAAAACTCTTAAAACAGACGGTACTGTTGACCATGATATAAATGCAGCAGGAAATTGGGATGCCGCAGCAGAAGTAAAAAAACAAGCAACAGCGGCTGGACTAAGTGATACAAGAAATATCTGGAGCGCAATCCCCACAGCAGATTACATTGGAAATTGGGATAATTTTAATACTGATAATTCACCCGCTATCGAAGAGCTTTTTGGAATTTTAGGATACACGGTCCAAGATTACCACAATACAACCTCAAACTGTTCTAGTGCAACTGGCGTCGAAGATGGAAATGCTGATGATGTTCTTGGCTTAATTAATTTTATGAAAGGATCTGACTATTTTGACTACAATGGCGATTGTAATATTACTGAAAGAAGAGGTCATGTTTTAGGAGATATATATCATTCTCAGCTAGTAGAAATAGGACCACCCGATGCAAGTTTAGATTTTACAAGCTCTAATGAAGAGGCTTACTATAGATCTACAAATAATTATCAAGGTTTTATTGCAAAACATGCAGCTAGAAGAAAAGTAATTTATGCCGGTTCAAACTCTGGAATGTTACACGCAATAAATGCTGAAACAGGAGTAGAGGAGTGGGGTTTTATTCCACCTTTCATAGCAGGTGTAATACCATCAATTGTAAATCCAGACCTGGATGGAGAAGTTGATACCTTTAAAGGAGGAACAAATGCAATTTTTGGCGTAGATGGATCACCGATAGTTCATGATGTATTTATCTATGGTCATGATCAGGATGGAAATTTAGAAGATCAAAAAAGTTGGCACACTATTTTATTGATACCTTACGGAAGGGGCGGTGCTGGATTTTCGGTATTAGACGTAACTGAACCAATACTATTAGATGGGAAAGGTCCAATACACATGTTTTCAATTTATAATGATGCAATAGGCAATAGGGTTCTTGTGTCCGATGATGAGGGCAATATAACAGAACACACTTATTCTGTAGGATCCCAAAGTATTGAAGAATCTTTAGAGGGTCAGAGAGCATCAGCAAATTTAGAAGCAGCCCTAGAAACTGATGGAGGAGTAGACAGCGATGTTTCGACTGCACAAGATGCAATTGCTGCCTGCCAGACTAACACTGATGCAGGTGGTTCTTTTCACGCAGCTGGAACGGCCTCATGTTACATGGGAACCACATTTACTTTTGAAGGATTACTTCCTGATGCTCCAGATGGTACAAATGTTCTTAAAACTAATTTAAGAATTACAGAAAGAGTAAGTGGCACCATGGAAGTTATAAATTTTGATACAGCACAATATGTTGCTGGTCAGTTAGTTGTTACATTTAATGATACAAAATTTTTTAATAGAGGAGGAAGTGCAAGTGAAACAAGACAAACTAATAGTTTTAATGTCGCTACTTCTTGTACGTCTAGTAGTGGTATTGAACCTACATACGATTATAGCCAATTAGGTGAAACGTGGTCAGCACCAAGAATATTTAGAATTCCTTCTGCATCAGAGTCTGATAGAGGTAATAGTGACAAAGACACCTATGTAGCTGTTATGGGTGCTGGAATGGGCAATACAAATTTATGTGCTGGATCCGCAGTATTTATTGTTAACTTAGACGATCCTGAGAACCCAGGATCAATTTTTGGTGCAGAGGATAATGGAGGTCCAATCACTATAGTTGATACAAACCCAAGTGGAGTAGTAGGAAGTAGTGGAGCTATAGCAACAGCAAATGGAAGCAACATAGGAAATTCATTACCTTCATCGCCAGTCGTAATAACGCCTGACACCGCATATAATATTCCTTGGAGAGGAGCAATGGTATACTTCAATGACATGGAAGGCAAAATTACAAAAATTAACTTAACAAGTTCAACTGAGCATGGGGCATCACTATTTGATCAAACAACATTATTTAGATTAAATGCTAATACTACAAATAAAAGGTACAGTTTTTTTACAATGGACGCTGGAATTGGAGTAACAACAAATCAGTTTTGGTTATTCGGTGGAACAGGAAACTTTAATGATATTGGTGGAGGATCGCCATGGATGGATAATATTTTATATGGAATAAAAGACCCAAATTATCCATACTTCAAACATCTTAATAATATTATAGTCCCACGCGAAACAGAGGCAGAATTCGTAGAATTAGCTCATCAAGGTGCAAATGTCGCTCTTAGCGTTGACGATGCAGAAGTGTGTGTTAATACAACTGGAAAACTTATATGTGCAGATGGTCCCGGACGAGAGGATTTAGCATGGGTGATACATTTAGATACTGTGGATGGATTACAACCAAATGATCCCGCAACTCAAAATACTCATAGAAAGCTTTCTGCATCTCCAACTATATTTAAAGGATATGTTTATTTTCCAATTTATGAACCACCACCGGGTACAAATAAATGCAATATTGGAAATGCGTATATTTGTGTAGCTGATGATGAATGTGGAACAAATAATTCTCACCTTTTAACTAAAGGTGGTGTAGCAAGTGGATCGGATTGTAAATTTGTAAGAGAAGGTATTTTATCAGAGTTAATAGTATTCGGAGACAACCTTTATGCTAACGTTGCCGGTCCAAGTGAAGATGCTGATACATTATATAAACAATTAGCTGCTGCTGGAGAGGTAAAATCAAGCAGAGGTAGTTGGAGAGAAAGCGGATTTTAAATAAATCCAAATTTTATAAAATTATGAATAAAATTATAAAATTTGTAGTCTTTTTCATAATTATCATTTCTGGACAAAGTAGTTACTCAAAACCAATTCCACCAGGATCAGGAGCAGGTGATGTTCCAGCTAATATTTTATTTCTTTTAGATAATTCAGCAAGTATGAATGTTACAATCACAACGCCTAGTCAATCAATAGGACAAGCATATGATGTTATTGAACTTCCCTCCGATGGCAGCTTAATTATTTCAACAAATGATTATGGAATTGTAAAAGTTGACAGCGATGACGTAATTAAAGATACTACATTTGCTGGCACTGGTGAATTTAAAGGTAGCAGTGCCGCTGTTTGTAATGGCAAAGTTTCTGAAATAAGAAAAGCTGAGCAGTTAGAAATTTCAACTCGAGTAAATGGTCGAGTCGGAGAAGAAGTTATTTTTGCTTC
>CALBXV010000226.1 GCA_937890045.1 uncultured archaeon | reverse complement strand
TGGAGATAAAAAAAATATAGTGATAACAGAATTACCTGAAAAAATATATGAGCAAATGAAAAATAATTTAAAAGGAGATAAATATAATTTTATTAATGAAATCTCCAACAAAACAACTGCAATGAAAATTCTATCATCTATAGATATTGGTATAACATGGGCAAGTTATGGAATTGCAGAGCAAGGTGCATTAATTGAAGTTAGTTATGATGATGCAACAAAACTGTCTTCATGTTTACCATATGAACATATAGCATTTATATCAATAGAAAACATAGTAAAAACATTAACAGAAGGACTGGAGAAAGTATCTCAAATTATTACAAACAGTAAAAACGAGAAACCTACAATATCATTAATTGCAGGACCTAGTAAAACAGGAGATATAGAAATGAAGATATTAAGAGGAGTCCATGGACCGAATAAAATACATGTATTAATATTAGATTATTGATAGGTGAAATATAAAATGAGAGAAGCAAGAAGTGACGTTTTAAAAAAAATAAAAAATGAGATAGAAAATAGAGAAATTTCTAGTAAATTAATAGGAGCAATGGAAACAGGGCGAAGAAATAGAGGACAATTAATTAATCAGATGCAACTTGACGTAAAAAAAATGAAAAAAGAAGTTAGAAATATCAAAGTAAATACAACAACACGTGAAGAATTAATTAACAAATTTATTAACAAAGTAAAAGAAAATGATGGAAATGTATTTGTTGCAGATAAAGGAGAAGATGCAATTAACTATGTTTTAGAAGTTGCAAAAAGAACCAAGACTAAATTAATAACTAAATCTAAATCACTAACTTCAGAAGAGATAAAATTTAATCAAGGAATAGAAAAAGAAGGAATAAAAATTGTTGAAACAGATCTAGGAGAATTAATATGTCAACTAAATAACGAGATTCCAATTCACTTAGTAATGCCAGCGGCGCATAAAAACACAAAAGATGTAGCAGATTTATTTTCTAGAGAATATGGAATGAATATAGAAGCTAATCCAGAAGAAATATTAAAAGTTGTTCGTAAAAAACTTAGACCGATATTTTTAGAAGCAGATATGGGAGTTACAGGAGGTAATATTGGAGTAGCAGAAACAGGTTCAATAGTAATAGAAACTAACGAAGGTAATGGAAGATTAGTGGCAAGTGTACCTGACGTCCATATTGTCTTAATTGGACTAGAAAAAATAGTTGATAATTGGGAATCAGCATCAAAATTAATTCCTGCACATACAATAAGTGCAACAGGACAAAGAATGACAGTATATGTTTCAATAATAACTCAACATAATCCTATAGCAGGAGATAAAAAAAACAGAGAATATCATGTTATATTATTAGACAATGGAAGAACTAAAATGAGTAATGATGAATGGTTTAAAGATGCATTAAATTGTATAAGATGTGGAGCATGTATGAATATATGCCCAACATATGGTGTAGTTGGAGGATATACATTTGGACATATATATCCTGGACCAATAGGAATTCCATGGACAGAACAGGTTCATGGAACAGATAAGACAGCATATTCACATTTATGTATTTCATGCGGATTATGTAAAGATATATGTCCGGTAGACATTGATATTCCAATGATGATTGCAAAAGTAAAAGAAAAGGAAAATGTTCTAAATGGTAAATTAGGAATAAATAACTTTTTAGCTAAATCAGATTCATTAGCAAGATCTGCAAGTAAAACAGCGCCGTTATCAAATTGGTTACTTAAAAACAATGTAGTAAGATATTTTATGGAAAAATTTATTGGAATAGATAGAAGAAGAACTTTACCAGTTTTCCATAGAGATAAATTAAGTGATAGAATAAATGAATTAAAACAAGGGACGGGCGAATCAGGAAAAATAGTATTTTTTTCAGATATATATGCAGAGTATAATGATCCAAACTTAGGATTAAGAGCGATTAAATTACTTAGAAAAATAGGGTATAAAGTAATTTTACCTAAATTAGAGTGGAGTGGAATGCCATATATTTCATATGGGGAGATAGAAAAAGCTACAGAAGTCGCTAATAAAAATATTAATATATTAAAATCTTATGTGGATGATGGATATCAAATAGTTTCTACTGAACCTACAGCAATATATGTTCTTAAGGACATATATCCAACATTAGTTAAATCTAAGGAAAGCAACAAAATAGCAAAAAATACTAGAAGTGTATTTGAAATTGCACTACCAAAAATAAATTCATTAAAATTAACAAAAACAATAGAAATGAACGAAAACATAGGATATCATATACCGTGCCATGATCGCGCGTTTAATAATAGTAAAGCAACTATTAAATTTTTAGAAAAAAGTGGATATAATGTAAAAATTATTGAAACTGGAACATGTTGCGGTATGGCAGGGACATTTGGATTAAAACATGGAGCTTTAGGATATGAATTATCAAATGTTGTTGGTGAAGATTTATTTAAATTATTTACTGAGAGTAAATGTAAAGTTATAGCAACAGAAAGTAGTGTATGTTCTACGCAATTATATGAAGGTACAGGAATTAGAGTTGTAAATCCTTTACATTTAATTGAATATGAATAGATTAATGAGCAGTTCCGGCAGCACCTTTTTCATCTATAAGATCATTTTCATAAAATCTTGTAATAGAAAACGGTTTAATAATTTCAGGAGTTTTACCAGTATCAATTAGCTCAGCAATCTCTTTACCTGAAGCAGGAGCAGTCTTAAAAGCCCAAGTACCTGTACCTACATCAAGAATTAATCCTTCAATATTTGGTACTGTACCAATAATTGGAGAGAAATCAGGAGTTATATCACAGATACCGGTCCATTGTCTTAGAACATTAACATTTGATAAACATGGCATTATTTCTAGAACTGATTTACACATATCTTCAAGGGTTGGAAGAGTAGATACATGACTGTAAGAAGCATAAGGATCTATTTCGGCACCTAAAACAATTTCACCTCTAGCAGTTTGATAAAAATAGGCATGAAGATTTACTGACATCATAACCATATTCATAAATGGTTTAAGTGGTTCAGTTGTACATGCTTGTAATGGAATTGTAGTAAGAGGTAATTTCAGACCAACCATTTTTGATATAGTTGAACACCAACCTGCAGTTGCATTAACAACAGTATCAGTTTGAACAGTGTTTTTATTAGTAACAACACCATTAATTTTCTTATCTTTCAAAAGGATTGAGGTAACTTCAGTATGAGGATGTATTTCAACGCCCATTTGAACGCATTTATATGCAAGGCCCCATACAACAGCATCGTGACGTATATTTCCAGCTTTAGGTTGATAAAGACCACCTTCTATTGGGTGTCTAACATTTTTACTGATATTAATAGCAGGTACTAGATCTTTAATTTCTTTTAAATCAATAATTCTTGTATCAAGACCAAGAGCTCGGCTTGTTTGAGCACGTAGCATTAGTCCTTCCATTGCAAATTCTGTATGACCTAGAGCTAAATTACCACATTGATCAATTAATAAATTATA
Organism: uncultured archaeon; assembly: GCA_937890045.1. The sequence continues at coordinate 191 of CALBXV010000226.1, read as the reverse complement.
ATCTAATTCTTGTGTTAGAGTTTCATATAATAATAACGCTTCATTATAATATTTGATACTTTCAGGTGTTCTATAATTAGATCTGAAGATTTGGGTATTTCTACCACTATTACCACCACCAATATAACTTTTATCAAGAACAACGACATTTGTAATTCCACGTTTTGCTAGATAATATGCAATAGCAAGAC
>CALBXV010000225.1 GCA_937890045.1 uncultured archaeon | reverse complement strand
TATGCATTTCCCACAATTTCCAATCAATAGATTCTATCTTTTCAAAGAATTCTCCTTGTAAAAATTCATTTAAATCTTTAAGATTAATATCTATAGATTTAAGATAATCCAATTCACCTTTTTCTTTAATAACCTGCTTCTTTTTGACTGCCATAACTTACTCCTTTATTAATTTTAATAATTCTTCTTGTATATAAAATGAATTATCCTTTAATTTATTTTCCATTTTTAAAATTTTTTCTTGTTTAATATCATAATAAAAACTATTTTTAAGAAATTCATGTTCAAAACAATAACTAAACTCACACACTTTAAATTCATTATTCTCATCAATAATATCCCATGACATTATTTTTGATTGTAACTTTTTATCTGTTACATTCTTTAAATAAATACCAATGTCTTTTATTTTATCTATTTCTTCATAAGATAATGATTTTCCATCTAATGAACTATCTTTATCTCCATAATACCAACCATATGGAAATCTTTTCTTTTCATCTTCTTTCCAATGATGAATTCTTTTTCCAAAAAGTATTTTATCTCCAAAAAAAGTTATGCGAATATCATGAGATACTTCAATATATGGTTGAGCAATAACAGGAAAATCTATTTCTTTCCAGTTATTTACCAACCTAACTTCTTCTGAACCTGCACCTTGTGATTTCTTAACAACAATTGGATACTCTAAATTATTTTCTTCTACCCACTTTAAAAAGTCATCTCTACCATAACTATAATGTGAAATTGGCTGAGGTACGTTATTTTTTTCAAAAAATTCTAATTGTCTTTGTTTATCATTATAATAATACCACTCTGTTTTATTCGGCCATATTCTACCATTAAACTTTTCGTGTAATAATGGATATACTCTTTTACTTAATTCAAAATCTTCTTCATAATGAGCAAATCTACAAATACAATAATCATCATTTCCTATCTGTAAATCATTAATGTTATTTTCAAAATGAAAATTTATTATTTCAAAATCAATATCTGGATATTTTTTATATAATAACCATTTAAATTTTCTCCACCATGTCCTATCACCATAAACTTTATTATAAAATGTATCTTTATGTATATATAACTTCATAATTTTTTAAATATCTTATAAGTAGTTAAATCTCTATAAGGTGGATCCTCAATTAAATCTTCATTGTCATCTGGTAAATTTTTAATTAATTCTAAACCACGAACTGCTTCTTGTGGTGTCATATACATATTCCAACCAAGAAATTCTATCTCATCCTCATGATAAGAAACTTCACCTCTACCCATATATCTTGCTCTCTTAAACCACTCATAATCATCTTTATTATCACATAATATTGCACCACCTTTACCTATTGGAATATGTTTTTGTATATGAAAAGATAAAGTCATATAACTACCTTCAATATACATTCCTCTTTTCATTCTCTTACACGAATCCCATATTGGATAAGGTTTTAATTGATACATTCCTTTCCACTCTAAATCTTCAAATCTAACTTCTCCTCCAGAATGTATAATTGACATTGGTACAGACAAATAGGTATGTTTAGGAATAGTTACTATATCAACTTCTAAACGATAACAACATAAAAATAATGCATTAGTTGAACTATCTACACAAACAACATATGGTGCTCCTGTATATTCACTTAATTCTTTTTCAAATTCTCTTACAATCTTATATGGATTCATAAAATATCTATTCCATTATTAAATATGTTATCCAATATTGTAAAATTGTTTTTTGTTTTATATTCCATATATTCTAATTTTATATCAGTAAATAAACTTTCTTCAATATAATTTCTACCAGCCTTACCAGAAATATAGGTATCTCCACCAAGTTTATTAACAACTTGTATAATTTTTTCAGTTGCAGTTCCACTAACTTTAAAATTTTCCGAATAATAAAATTCTGTATCTATACCTAATGTTCTTGATATTTTTTCGATAGAATATCTATTCAATTTATAAAGATTTTTCCAATATAATAAATAAAAATCTAACAAATGTTTATACTTACTAAAATACTTAGACCTTGAATAATGATGATAAAAACTTTTATAATGTTTCTTCTTCCAATTTACTTCGTTACAAATTTTGATATCAATAATATTAGTATCTATTTTTTGTTTATAAACAGGAACAGATAACCATAATTTACCTTGATTTGTTTTTATTAAATTTCTTGATCTCCAATCTCTTTTTGTAAATTGTACATTATCATAAAATACAAATTTATCAACCGAATTGATTAGTTCAAATACACCAGTCCAAGGTAAATAATTACTTTGTAATATTGCAACTTTTATAACCAATACTCCTCATATAACCAATCATCCGATTCATGATAACATTCTCTAACTTTTTTAGCCAATTCTTCTTGTAAAGTTCCTACTTTTTTAGATTCTTGTTCTACTAACTTTACCAATTCCTTATCATCTTTATAATAAAGATAATGAGGACCTTGATCTGCTATATTTTTATACTCGTGTTGAATAGTTTTTCTACCCATTAATCCAAGTCTCCATGCAGAAACATTGCCCCTTATTGGCTCTGGTTTTATATTACAATAACTTTGATTATAAAAATTTAATAATTCATCCAAATTAACCCACTTATCTGGAATACAAAAATTTTCTTTTCCAAATAAATTTAATAATTTTTCGTATTCAAAATATTCATTTTCAATACGTTCTCTTTCATCTCCTACATGCGAATAAATTTTATCTCCAAGTTTTGTAGGCTTATGAAAATCTAAATCAAAATATGGAATTTTTAAATGTTTATACGGCATTTGTAACTTCTTACATAACCAAACTTCTGATACATCTGTACATAACACCTTCGCATTTTTTTTATCTATTAAATATAGAAGTCCATTACTATACTCTCCACCAATAAAATGTAATATTTTAAAACCTTTATGTTTTACATATAAATCAGCATCAACTGATTTTCGTCTACCTTTCCTACTTCTATCCTTTTCCTTTTCCTTATCCTTTTGTAATCCCCAGAAAAATGCAGGTTCTTCTGGATTATCATATTCTCGTAAATTCCAACATCCTAAAAAATCATCCTTAAAATTATGAATAGTATCAGATATATGAGCCTGTTCTATTCTCATAACTAATTATGTACTAAAATACCATCTGCAAAATATGTATCTTGTGGTTCAATATCAAATCTCCTAAAACTTCCTGTTTGCAATGAACCTGTAATTTGAGTTATTGAACTTATTTCAACTTCTTCTAATGATGAACTCACTAATGTATAATTTACATCAATATCACCAACATATTCAAATGCCCAAATGCTTCCTGATTTTGCTAATAATGGGTGATTATCAGTAATTTTTAATGGTTCGGATTTTCCAGAAGTTTCTATAAGTTTATAATCTGCATGAGATGATGTAATTATAGATTCTATTGAAGCAGTAACCAATGTTATTTGAGAAGATATTGGATCACTTCCCGTATATTCCCACAATAAAAATTCAGACGCTACATCTGTATCTGGTAATCCTACAATACTTGCTGCTAATACTGTATCACCTACATTCATATCTTCATGAGTTTGGACAGAAGAACTTCCCTCAAATGATGAACCACTTACTACCATTGTTAAAGCTTCAACTGATTCAAACCCCATTTTTGGAATCATAGTTTTTTCTTTTCCACCCCAAGTTATTTCATATTTTTTCATAAATACTTTTCCTTTAGTATTTCATAAATACAATTCTTATCATATTCTTTATATTCATCAAATCCATCTACTTTCCACCTTGATTGCCATAAATGCAGTCCAGTTACTCCATCAACTAACTCACTATCATCAAAAAATTGATAAATATCATACCAATTTATTGAACAAAATTCATCTATTGGTTTTACATACTTCATCAAATCAAACTCTCTTACCTTATAATCAAAGAGAAACGGACCAATTTCACCATGTATAATATTATTTTTATCTATATTCTCTATCACATCTATACAATCTTTAAATATATCTTGTTTAGATTCTTTAGAATAAATTACCGATGTTGTAACTAATTGTTTTTCATTATTCATTTCACTTATAAATATAAACTCATCATTTAACTCTAAT
>CALBXV010000224.1 GCA_937890045.1 uncultured archaeon | reverse complement strand
CTCCCAAACCGTTACAAAATTTTCCAGATTTTACAAAAAAGGTTGATTATGAATTAAAACAAGAACTTGATAACTTGTTATCTTCAAAATATCCACATTTAAGATCTATGTATCGTTAAAAATTAATTTTCTAATTAAGCAAAATTATTTAACTTGTTCCACTTACAGATATCTTTTAATTTACAAACTTGGCAATTAGGATTAATGGGTTTACATATTGTTTTCCCAAATCTGATGAAATCAGAATTCACATCAGACCAAAATTTTTTATCTAAAATTTCACTTAATTTATATTCAGTATTATCTGGATTTTTAGTATCTACTAATCCAAGTCTATTACTTACACGATGAACATGAGTATCAACAGGAATAGCGAGTTTATTAAACGCGTATACTAATACACAATTAGCAGATTTGCGACCTACAGAAGGTAAAGAAATTAATTCATCAAAATTTTCTGGTACAACACCATTAAATTTTTGTTTAATAATATTAGCAACTTTTTTAATATTTTTAGATTTAACACGGTAAAATCCTATAGGCTTCAAAATTTTATGTAATTCAATTTCAGATGCTTGAGATAATTCATCAACATTAGAATATTTAGAAAAAAGTAATTGAGATATACGAAAAGTTTGTTCATCTTTTGCTCGTTGTGATAAAATAGTAGAAATTAATATTCTAAACGGATCTTTATAAGACTGTAGATCATCAAGCATAGTTGGATTAGTTTCATTCACCATATCTTTTATAGATAAGAGAATGTTTTCGATATTAGATATCAAATAAGTTGACCTGAAATATGCTCATCTAATAAATTTAAAAATTCATCAAATTTATTCATAGGTATTCTAGCACCGCTGGCTTTTGGATGACCTCCGCCAAATCCTCCTAATTTTGTCGCAATTTGTCCAACAATTTGACCTAAATCAAGATTGGTGTGAATATCAGAACCACGAATGGATATGTCATAAACACCCTCAACTTTCTTTGTTTTATAAGCTAAAGCTACAGGAGTATTAAATTCACCCATTAACAAATTTGCTAAATTACCTGCGGATATACCATCAGCTTCACCATATGCAAAATATTTACGTTTAATACCAATTTTATTTAATGTTGTAATTAATAAACCCAGTTTATCAACTTGATCATTAGCTAAATTGTTCAATCCTTCAATTTCATGAGGGAATTTGAGATTACTAAGTCCATCAACTATATTATCAAGTACAACATATTTACCTCTTGATTCGGAAATAGCATGAGATAATAAGGTTGATTCAAATAATACAAATTGTCTATCAAATCCATCAATTAATTTTCTTGATACAACATCATTATCTAGATAATCAGTTACAGCACCATATGCGGCTATTAGACCCGCTTTTCTAGGCAATTTTTTCACATAGTATTGGAACGCTAACATACTTGTACATACTTCAGTAGAATGTATTACATTTACACCAATATCAGTTAATTTCTGTTTAACTTCATCGCTAAGTGGATGATGATCTATATAAGATATTTTACCAAATTTATTAATTCTAGTAAATTCTTTCAATAAGTTTTTTTCCATACGACTATTAAAACCTAAATCACATAAAATTAATTCGTCAATTTTATCAAGAGCGGATATTTCATCTAAATAATTTCCATAATCAGCTAAAATTATTCTAGCATTTTTTTTAACTATTTTAATTAAGGCTGCAGATCCTAATCCATCAACGTCTTGACTATGAGAAATACAAACTATTAATTCCATCTAATCAATATATTATATAACTAAATAATAAAATAGTTTATGTTTAATGTGATGTTACTTTAGTAGGATTACGAACTTCATTAAGACATCTTTGATAACTGGTTAAATCATTATGCATAGCGCTAAGATTGTATTGAATTTGTGTAATTTCACTACTTAATTCCAGTTTTTTAAGTGGATTTTTTGTGTTATTAAATTTAGTTTGTATTTTATCGAGCTCTTGTTCAGTTTCTAATATAGAAATTTTCAATATATCTTCATATGGACTCTCAGAATCATTGGTCATTACTTTACTTTTGTTTTAATTAAATATTTAAGGTATTCTATAATTCAATAAAAAATATAAAAAATTACTTAATCAATACTATAAACTATATAATCGAAAGATATAATAATCAACAAAGTTAATTAATTATGTAAATTGCAACAACTAATCGGTATAATGGGTCAAGAATGGATATGGATAATCTTAGTAATAGTTATCCTTATATTTGGAGCTAAAAAACTCCCTGAATTAGCACGATCTATAGGAAGATCAAGTGGAGAGTTTAAAAAAGGTAAACAACAATCAGAAAAAGAAGCATTAGAAGCTGCAAATAAATCTAAAGATAGAGAAAAACTTGAAAAAATAGCTGAAAGTTTAGACATAGAAGCTGAAGAAATGGAAAAATTAAGTGACGATGAATTAAAAGTTAAAATTAAAGAATCAATGGATTCTGATACAAAAACTGATTCTAAGACGAAATAAAATACTGAATATTTACATTAAAAAGTCATAAAAATAAATAGTTTAAAATATTTATAGAAAAAGTTAAATTATAACCTATTATATGATTAAAAATAGCCGGCCATAGCATGTGGGTCCTACCCGGTCTCATCCGAACCCGGAAGTCAAACCATATGTCGCCTATATGTTAGTTAGGTGCGAAAGCCCTTGCGAAGTATTGGTGCCGGCATTTAATATAAAATATAAATTTTTAACGTAAATATAATCCAATGTAATAAGTTAGATGGTTTGGATATGCTAAAAACTAGATAAATTTATTAAAGCAATTAATAGTGAAGATAATAATGATTGAGAATTTAATTATGTTCCCAGAGGAGGGAGGTAATTTAATAGGGTTTTTAATTTGGCCCATTTTTATATTAGTGATGATGTTATATGGTCAACGTTTTCAAGGATTTTTAGCTTTAAATGAAATTGGACGATCGTTAAATAAATTAAAAGTTACAAGAGATAAATCAAAATTAGAAGTAATTGAATTTGTTAAAGAAACTATAAAGCCAAAAGAAGATCCTACAAACAAAATAAATCAGTTTTTAGAATATTTTACTATTATGCCAGTCAATTTAGACCCGGCAGGAATAATAAATAAAATTGAACATATAATGAATTTAAGAGATCATAGAATGAAAGAAGAAATTAAGAGTTTATCACCAAATTCGAACAAAGTAGAACTAAGCACAGTTGATAATGTAATAGAAATTGGGTCAGCGTTAAATTTTATTTATAAAATTGTAAGACATTTTTATCTATTTGGAAAAAGAACTAAAAGTTTCTTTATAATCATACAATTACAAATGCTTATGCCTTTAATAATGCAACAAGTTGACGCGTTAAATAAAGCGTTAGTTACATTCAAACAAATTCAACCAATTGGTGATGGTATAGGACCAATGATAGTAGGAAAATTGATGATGAATAAAAAAACTCAGGAAATAGCAGAAGATACACTATTAACAGAATACAAATATAATGATAGAAAAATTTATTTAATGAAAGCTGAAGGTCCTGGTGGTAATGTTGGTCAACCTGGACTTGCAGTTGAGAACATAGTAAAGAAAATGAATGTGAAATTAAACAATATTATAATGATAGATGCAGCGTTAAAATTAGAAGGGGAAAAAACTGGTTCTATAGCAGAAGGTATTGGAGCTGCGATTGGGGGGATTGGTGTAGATAGGTTTAAAATTGAAGAAGTAGCGCAAAAAAATAATATTCCTGTATATGCAATTGTTATTAAACAATCATTAGTAGAAGCAATTTCGATAATGAAAAAAGATATAGCAGAATCAACTGATAAGGTAATAGAAATAACACAAAAAATAATTAATGAAAAATCAGAAAAAGGAGATAATATATTAGTAATTGGTGTAGGAAATACAATTGGAGTAGCACAATGAATTTCAGAATTTCACAAAGTGCTGATCAAGTAAAAAAAACCAATGATTTGCAAGATAAAAAAAATAAAAAAGATAAAGCTGGAAAAATATACACTATAAACGAATGTGGAAAATGTAATGTGAAATCAAAAAGATTATTTGAGTCAGGAGATTTTGTTTATAATCAAAATGTAGGGAAATGTGAAAAATGTGGAAGTTCTCAACTAACAATAATGATAGTTGAAGACAAAATTGAGAAGAATTAAATAGCTGTTAGAATTTGAATTCCATTATCAGTTAAAGTAATTGTGTGTTCAGCTTGAGCTACAACATTTTTATTTTCTTCGACTAAAACTGGATAACTACGAATAATTTTCTTTTTAATAAGAGAACCAATTAGTGATAGGATCTCTTTATCAAAATAATGATCTAAAAAATATCTATAAGTAAAAGGTAAAGTTCTATATTTTTTCCATATTAATTGAATAAAATCATCTAAATTTTTGTCTTTAGTTTTTTTTAAAGTTACTAAACTAAATATATTTTCAGTATTTACACTTTTAACAAAGCCTGATCCTTCTAATGTAGTAAAGAATGGTTCAATTGCATAGATTTCATTTTTTTTAATATATGAAGATCCAGGGCTATATACATTTGGTATTGATTGACCAGCATGAATTTTGTATTGTTCAATTGAATGACCGCTTAAATTTGATATTGGAGTATAACCTCTTTTTTTAGCTTCTAATTCAATAATATTTCCTATTTGACCGGTTTCAAAATTTTCTTTAACACTACTAATAGCCTTAAGTAACGTTTCTTCAGTAGCCTGAATTAAATTATCGTAACTTGGATTATAAGATATAGTAATTGCAGTATCAGCAATATATCCATTTAAATGAACTCCAATATCAAGTTTTATAATATCATCTTCATGAACTAAATTAATATCATTAATCATTGCAGTATTATGAGCTGCAATATCATTAACACAAATATTACATGGGAAAGCCACATTGCCTCCATTATCAGTAATAGATTTTTCTACGTATTCGCAGATTTCTAAATAATTTTTACCCACTAAATCTAATTTTTTAACATTTTCCCTAACTTTTGCAGCAATTTTTCCAGCTTTAACATATTCTGAAAGCTCCATTAAATAAATTAATGAGAATAACAATATTAAAGTTAGGGTAAAGAAATCATTTTAGTATGTAATGTTATACAACATATATGGCTAGATATAATACTGTAGCTGTTGGAGGTACATTTGATCATTTACATAAAGGTCATAAAACATTACTCACACAAGCATTTAATATTGGAAAAAATGTATTAATTGGAATAACATCAGATAGTTTTATTATTAAATTAGGAAAGAGAAAAGGAAATAATTATAATACTCGTGTAAATAATTTAGAATCATATTTACAAAGTAATTTTTTAGGAAGAAAATATGAAATAACTAAACTAGATGATTATTTTGGTGATCAAATATATAAAAAAGAAGTTGAAGCAATAGTAGTTAGTGAAGAAACACAAAAAAGAATCAAATTAGTAAATGATATTAGAGAAAAAAAAGAATTAAGTCCTTTAAGAATAATATTAATAGATACCATTGTAGCTGATGATGGGGTACCTATATCAAGTACTAGAATAAAATTAGGAGAAGTTGACAATGAGGGTCGATGTGTCAAAAAATATAAAAAATAATTTTATAACCAATTATTAAATCATAATACATATATGAAGTAAAATGTTAGTTGATATTATTTGTCAAATAATATGAATAATAAAGATGAATTTAATGTTACTCCGTGGGATGTAACTGGAGAAGTTAATTATCAGAAATTAATTGCTAAATTTGGTACTAAGGAAATAACACAAAATTTGTTAGATCAATTTAAACGAATTACAGGTGAGGTTCATCCTTTATTAAATAGAAAGATATTTTTTAGTCATAGAGATTTAGATTTAATATTAAATAATTATGAAAAGGGACAAGAGTTTTGTTTATATACTGGTAGAGGTCCGTCAGGACATACACATATAGGACATTTACTAGCATGGAAATTTACACAATATCTTCAAGAGAAATTTGATGTTGAACTTTATTTTCAAATGACTGATGATGAGAAATATTTACATATACCAAATATGACTTTGAAACAAACGTTAGGTTATACATATGAAAATGTGTTAGATATTATTGCAATGGGTTTTGATTCTAAAAAAACTCACATATTTTCTGATATAGAATATGGAAAAACAATGTATCGGATTGCTGTTGAAATAGCAAAACATATTACATTTTCTACCACAAAAGCTGTATTTGGATTTAAAGACGGTACAAATATTGGAATGGTGTTTTTTCCGGCTCTGCAAGCAGCTACATGTTTTTTACCATCAATATTAAAAAATAAAAAAATCCCTTGTTTAATTCCTGCAGCAATAGATCAGGACCCATATTGGAGAGGGATAGCTAGATTTGTAGCACCTAAAATCAATTTACCAAAACCAGCTCAAATCCATGCAAAATTTTTACCTGGTTTAGGAAAAGGGGGAAAAATGAGTTCAAGTAATCCAAACACAGCGATTTTCACTACAGACGATATAGATGTTGCAGAAAAGAAAATCAAAAATTCATATACAGGAGGAAGAGATACAATAGCTGAACAAAAGCGTTTAGGTGGACGTCCAGATATTTGTCCTATATATGACTATTATAAATTTTTATTTGAATATGATGATTCAAAATTAAAAAACATATATCAAGATTGTAAATCTGGAAAATTATTATGTGGTGATTGTAAAGCTCACTTAGGAAATAAAGTGAAGATATTTTTAAAAGATCATCAAAGAAAAAGAGAAAAAGCTAAAAATGTAGTAGAAAAGTTTATGTTACGAGATTAATAGACTAGACTAAATATTATGTGAAAAATATGATTCCATTACACAAATTAGAACGAACAATACTTGAATATATCAATAAACATGATGAAAGAGATTTAAACGAAATTGCAAAAAACACAAATATTTTAATAGATCAAGCAAGAAGAGCAGGAGAATGGTTAAAATCTAGAAATTTGATAGAGATACAAAAAACAGAAGATATCAAGATTTATATTGAGAGAGATAATGACCAGCAGGAATTTAAAATAGTTTTACCTGAAAGAAAACTGATAGAATATTTAGAAAAGAATAATTTCAACTCAACTATTAATGAAATAAATAAATTATTCAAAAATAATCCAAAGGAAGTTTCTGCCGCAATAGGATATGCGAAAAAAAATAATTGGATTAATATTAATAATAATGATATCATAAAAAATAAAATAATTAATAATTCTTTAGAAGAAATACTACTAGAAAAAATCATAAAAAAAGAAATTTACTATAATTCATTATCAGAAAAAGAGAAACATATACTACAAAATTTGAAACTAAGATTCAGAGATATTAAAGAAAAGAAAAATACTCAGGTAAAAATTATTTTAACAAAATCTGGTAAAGATGTTATAAACCAACAAAATTCTAAATCTAATACAGATATAAATCCTATTGATGTTGAAGCAGAATCTTTGAGTATATATCCAGGTAAAAAACATCCAGTTCAAAGGTTCATTGATGAAGTGAGAGAGATTTTTTTAGCGTTAGGATTTAAGGAAATTATGGGTGACATAATTCAATCGTCATTTTGGAATTTTGATTGTTTATTTACTCCTCAAGATCACCCTGCAAGAGAAATGCAAGATACATTTTATATTGATAAATTTGTTGATGAAAAATTAGAAAGAAATAATCTCGTTAGTAAAATAGCCAAAGTTCATGAAGATGGAGGAAATACAGGTTCTAAAGGTTGGGGTTATAAGTGGAATTTTGAAAAAGCGAAAACATTAGTTTTAAGAACGCACACTACACCAATTACTTTAAGTCATCTTGCAAATAATAAACTTGAGAATGAAAAAGTATTTTGTATAGGAAAAGTATTTAGAAATGAGAAAATAACATTTAAAAATCTGATGGAGTTTCATCAAATAGAAGGTGTAGTAACTGGAGAAAATGTCAATCTTAGAGATATGATGGGTTTGTTAACTAAATTTTATAATAAATTAGGTTTGAAAAAAGTGAAATTTTGTCCTTCTTATTTTCCTTATACTGAACCTTCGTTACAATCAATGGTTTATCATGAGAAATTGAATAAATGGGTTGAGTTATGTGGTATGGGAATTTTTAGACCGGAAGTAACATTACCATTAGGGATTAAAACTCCGGTTTTGGCTTGGGGTGGAGGATTAGAAAGATTAGTAATGCTTAAACATAATTTAAACGATGTCAGAAAACTCTATGAAAATGATTTAAGTTGGTTAAGGGAGTCACCGTTATGCCTGTAATTAATAGTTATATTAATCAATTAAAAAGTATTTTAAAAGGAGACGTAACAACTGAAGAATTAATAGAAAAGATTCCATATTTGGGTTTAGATTTAGAGGAAGTAAATAGTGAATATTTTACAATAGAATATAATCCGAATAGGCCAGATTATTCTACAGATTACGGGTTGGGTAGGGGTTTAAACGGTATATTAGAATTTGAAACTGGTACTCCGAAATATAATATAAATATTGGTAAATCTGAGGTTAAAGTTAATCCTAAATTAAATAAAATTAGACCGTATATATCATCAGTCATAGCTCGAAATATTCAATTAGATGAGGAGAAAATACGTCAAATGATATCTATGCAAGAAGATTTACATGATGGTATTGGTAGAAGAAGGAGAAAAATTGCAATTGGAATACATAATTTAGATGTGATGAAATTTCCTTTATCTTATACAGCTGTTGATAAACAATTTCAATTTTATCCTTTGGATTTAGATAAAGAATTAACAATTCAGGAAATATTTGACACTACTGAAACAGGGAAAAAATATAGATGGATAATTGATAAATTTAATGAGTACCCAATAATTTTAGATTCGAATAATGAGGTTATATCGTTTCCACCAATCATTAATGGTAATTTAACGCGTGTTACCTCAAAAACTAAAAATTTATTTGTAGATATTACAGGTATTGACAGAAAGTGTGTAAATGATGCTCTCGCAGTACTTACAACATTTTTTTATGATTGCGATGGTTATATTGAATCAGTAAATATTGGATATGAAAATGATCCAATAATTACTCCAGATTTGAAAGAGCAAAAAGTAGAAATTAATTTAGATCTAGCTAATAAATTACTTGGATTACAACTGTCAAAAAATGATGTTAAAAAATGTTTAGATAAATGTAGAATGAGTGTTTATGAAGAAAATGAAAAATTATATGCATTAATACCAAGATATAGATTTGATATAATACATGATGTAGATCTTGTTGAAGAGATTGCGATTGGTTATGGAATATATAATATGACTGTTGATATTCCACAATCTGATCAAGTTGGTAGTTTAAATTCTCAAAATATTAAATTAGGATTACTAAGAGATACGCTAGTTGGTTTAGGTTTAATTGAAGTGATGAATTTTGCTTTAATAGATGAAGTGAATTTATATAATAAAGTTAATAGAAAACAGTCTACAAATATTAAAGTGAAAAATTCGAAATCTAACAGTCACCAAGTTTTACGTGATATGTTATTACCGTCATTATTGATTAATGTGCATAACAATAAACATCAACTATATCCACAGAAGATTTTTGAGATTGGGAAAATATTTACTAAAAAAGATGTTAAAAATCCAACTGAAGAATATCATTTAGCGTTTGCAATAACTCATGCTAAATCATCTTATGCAGAAGTAAAATCATATTTAACTTCACTATTATCAAATACATTTAATATTGTTTGCAAGACACAGCCAGAAGATTTTCCATTATTTATACAGGGAAGATCAGCTAAGATTATTGCTGAAAATAATATAGGGGTTATTGGAGAAGTTAATCCTGAAATACTAGAGAATTTTCAAATTAAGATGCCAGTATCTGCAGTTGAAATCAGTCTCAAAAATATTATATAATATAGTTATAAGATGAAATATATGTCAGATGATAAACCACACTATGAAAAAGAGAAATCACGTTTAGGTCGTGACATGTCAAGAGATAAACTCTGTGATGAGTTAAACAAATTATTAGTAAAAGGAAGAGCTGAATTAGAAAAACGTAAAATCTTAGGAAAGGACAATCCTAAAGAAAAAGTTGCAGGTCAATTTGCTATAAAATCTCTAGGAATAATTAGTATATCTGAAGGCCCAATCCAATGGTGTAATATTAAAAGAAGAGATGGTAGAAATCATCGGACATATACTCTTGATTATGTGATACAAGATATAGATATTAACTCCAAAATTCCTGACAAATCAGCAACTCAAAGACATGATGATATAAAAATTAAAACACATAGAGTGAAAAGTTTTTCAATATTTGGAAAAGCAGTTGACTTACGTTGGAAAACAAGTATACCAAACTTCGAGTTAGTTAATTTGCTTAATGATGATGAATTCGTAAAAAAAACGATTCTGGAATCAAAAGGAAAGGGGATAACTGCAGACCTAGAAATTAAGTCGGTAAATAAGGATAAGTGTTGGATAATACGTCTTAGTCATACGATTAGTAAGTTTGCTAAACATGGTGTACCTATTCCAACTATAGACCAATGGACTGTCTATAACAAAATTGCCACATATGCACTTGCTATGAAGCGGATAACATAAGATATAAGTTAAATTTATTTTTCTTCAAATATAATTAAGGTTTTATATTCTAACTTTTCCAAAAGTTGTGTTTCTATTAACTTAATTTGTTTTTTAATTTCTAATTTTCGAGTATTAATCTTGTTTGTAATATGATTGACACTGTTTTGTACTTCAACAACCTTATTTTTCTCAGTTTCAACACTGTTTTTTAATTTAATATATGAATCTTCAATAGATTGATCAAATTGTTTAGATTGAACATCGAATTTGGATTCAAGAGTTTGAATTTTGGGCCTAATTTTTGGTAAATCAGAGATAAAAATTTCAATTAACTCAATAATTCGAGTATTATTTTTAGTATCAATTTTACCAGATTGAATAGCTCCAAATAATTTAGATAATTCTGTTATAATAAGAGAATCAACATCATTTTTTATAGCGTTAACAGGATGTGCCATATAAGAATCTAGTAATTGTTTAGCTGGTTGAGAATGTCCAAATTTATAGCTATATTTACTTATTGGTCGAGTGAATTTTGTAAATATTTGAAGTAATTGATTATTAATTTCATTAATTTCAGATTTAGTTACAGAAATTAGTTGATTAACATTACGATTTTGTAAAAATGTTTT
>CALBXV010000223.1 GCA_937890045.1 uncultured archaeon | reverse complement strand
TTGACCAACCATTTTCAAGTAGGTCTTTTAAAATTAAATCTGACATATTATCCCAAGGATCTCTACATTCTATAACTACTGGAAATTTTCTATGTCTTATAATCATCTCCGCCTTTTATAACCCCAGCATTCTTTAGTAGTTCATCAAAGGTATAAGTTTCTTCTTCCTCAAAATCTCTACCACATTCTCTACACCATAACTGATGAGCCATTGCATTGTTATATTTTTCAAAACAATGTAAATCCTTTGGTTTATCATCTATCATTGGATTTGGAATAGATACCCTTTTTAGAAACCTAATATATTTAATAGGTAGTTCATTAATATCGTGTTCATTAATAATATAATATTTCATACACTTACTCTTCTTTCTAGAATAGCATCTGATATTGTTTTAATAACCTCATATTCCGATATTGGAAATCTTCCTGTTTTTCTTTTAGAGAAAACATTTAAGTGACCATTAATCATAACTTCAAATACACCGCCACCTGATGGAAGTAATTCAATTTCAGTATTGGGATATTCTTGCTGTAATACATCTCTCAAACTGAGAGCTCTTGGTTCATAGTTTCATTCCATGCAATATTCTATTGAAATATTCACATTAACTCCCAAATACTTTTTTCTTTTCTCCGTGATACTCGTACGCATGTCCGTTCTCTTTAAGTAATTCATTTACAGATTGTTCGTGACCTTTAACAAATAACTCACCTAACACGCGACCATACTTACCAGTTCCATGTGATATAATTGAAAACTTACCATCATCTGAATTTTCTAAAAGGTCTTTTACATAAGCTTTTGCTTCCAACCCCTTTTTCTTTTCTTCTAAATCCCGTGTTCTACTTTCCCAAGTATCAACACCATAAAATCTTATTCTTTTTTTCACCCACGTATTAAATCCTAAATCAATCATTGCATCCGCTGTATCACCATCAACAACTCTAACTAATTTACAACTATATCCATGTTTCTTAACTTGTTTGCCCACATAATTTCTCCTATCTGTTTCCAGTAATAAAACTTTTACTAGTATTCAAAACATCTATCCCAAGACTAATAGCAACAACTTCTACATTTTGGTCATATTGACATTTTTCTATTTTAACTAAAGCGTCAGCCGCTTTACTTGGAGTGATTGGTTTTTTAACAACTTCTCCTTCATATAAATATGTCTTGGACTGGGTTCTTGATATGACCTGTAAAGCGTCAATTACTTTTCCAAATTCTAAATATGCATTATAATCTGGTATTAATCTACTCTTATCCCTGTCTGCTAAAACTAAATATTTTGCATAACCGGACCACTCTTTCATTTTCATTTTACGCCTCCGCACTTTCTTTTAATTTACTAATAAGTTTATTCATACCTTGAAGTTTTGCTGTTACGTTATAAATAACACCATAACAATCTAAACATAATTGGCCAGCACCTTCTACATATCCGAGCCTAAAATCTATATGAGTTTCTTTACTATATAAGGTTTCCCTTTTACAATTTACACATTTATCCTTCATCTTTATATAATGCCTTCATGTAGAGCCAAAACCCCACAGTCCCTTCATCTCCTTTGTGTCTTGTTTTTTTCTTTTTAAGCATGATGAGCTAAGTGCGGTGGAATTGATTTATTTGCATCATCTTCTATTTTCTTTTTTTCAGATTCCCAATCTTCAACCAATTCTCTTTCTTCTTCACCAACCCCTCTCCTGTAAATTGTCTTGCCACCATCAGGACTTTCATAGATATATTTACCTTCAGTATTATCTATAATTTCTTCTGCTAATCTATGAGACTCTCTTACAGCCTGTGCATCTCCGCCGGGTGGTAATCCATCAGAACTCATTTCGTTATACGCCTGCTTCTGAATTGAATCATAGTCTTTAAGGTCTACTCCGGCATCATAAGAATTGGAATCCATCGCATAACTTTCTACATAAAATTTGCGGGTTTTATAGTAACCATATTCTTCATCAGTCATTCGCCGTGTTTTAACTTTGTTTTTATCTTTCACGTATATAAATGGTTTCTCTCCATAATCTTCTGGACTTCCATATTCTAAACCATTAGTAGGTGGTCCTAACTTTAGATATAATTCATGATGTTGGTTTATTCTCTTATTTAAATTAACATCATCTCCGAAAACTTTTTCTTCGTGTTTCTTTTGAGCCCAATTCTTAGTCCTTCTCTTATCAAGATTGTGATCTTTCGATGAAAGTTCACAGCCCAAATGATTAGTGCCTGTGCCGATATAATCATAATCTACATCATACGTAGATTTACCACATATAGAACATACCCAAGTTGCTCTTGCTTCCTGTTCTTCTACTTCTGTCTCAGTATATTCGTGGTAAGTTCCTTTAGTCTTTAATGCAGCAGAAATTAAACTTGATACAGTTTCCCTCGCTGCTTCTGAACCAAGATTCACTTGACTATTACCTTGCATGTTTATATCATCCAATACATCCTTTATTAATTGTTTCATAATTTGCCCGTCCTCAATCTGTATCCGAACTTGTTTCTCTTCCATATAAGTTTGGCTTGTTTTCTTCTCCTGATCATTTCAGGAGTAATATCCTCATAATTAGTCTGATAGATATCTTCCATCTTACTTTTATGTTTTCTTTTATTATGTTTTTTTCTACTTGACCTACTTACGGTCTTTGGTAGTTTTGCCATAATTTTCTCCTATATAAATATATAGTGAGAGCAGGACAAGAAAGGAAATGTAACACAATCCTGCCCCCACCCTGTAATAAAAATCTACTTTTTAATCTCGGTGGTTATATCTTTTAACCTATCAAATATTGCAACTGGAATAACACCTCGTCTCATCGACTTAGTTATCGCGTCCAGATATGCTTGCAATACTATGACAGGTAAAGTGGAGCTAACATTAACTCCACTTTTCATTTTGACTTTTCCATTCATTATGAATCACCTTTCATGTTTGACTCTTCAATTTCATCTTCGTTGAACAGGTCTTCAGAACTTCCATCACTTACATACTTCTGAACAAGCTGTTTAATGTAAGTCCTTTCAGAATCTAACCCACCATCTTCAGAATACTGAGGATAAATGGTTACTTCTGCTGCCTCATCCAACCCAAATCCATCATACATCAGACCGGCCATCTCAACAGAAGTTCTCGTTGAAACTGCTGATGAAATCCTTCCGGTTTCTGATTTGGATTCAACTCTCGTTAAATGAGCTATCTCTGAAACTGCTTTCAGAGGTTCAACATCAACGTGAGGAAACATATATTCAAGAAGTCCAAGTTCCTCTTCAGAGTTTAGAACATCCATCTCAACAACAATGAACCTGTCCATCAGAGCTTTATCCATAACTCTGGTAGAAGTGTATTCATTCCCGATGTTAGCCGTAGCTACGAAAGTAACTCCTTCTGCGACATTTACGGTTTCTGAACCATCTGATTCATCCAACCTTAAATATCTCTGACCTTCATCAAGAACAGTCATTAGAATGTTCCATGCGTCGGGGTGAGCCCTACTCAATTCATCCAAGAGAACAACTGAATTGGGAGTTGTAATCGCCGTGACAAAAAGAGATTTGGAAAAATAAGTTCCTTTCTTTTTATCAAAGTGAGTGTTCCCAATTAAAGTTGACCGAGGATCCTGAGTGGCTCCAAGATTAAAGTAAAAATCCGGTCTATCCAACGAATTAACTACTGACTTGGCCGCCATGGTTTTTCCACTTCCGGCGGGTCCAGTCATTAGAATATTCTTTCCACGTACTGCTGACCGAACTAAGTATTTCCACTTTAGTTCCTTCATCACCAGTCCCGTAGGCTTCAATCTGTACGAACTATGAATGAAATTTAACATTTCAGCATGTTCCTCAGGTACATCAATTGAAGCTGTATCGATGACAACTTCGCTGGAACTTTCAAATTCAGACATCGGGACTTTCCACCAGTAAGTTCTTCCGCCCTTACCAGTTCTCTGTTCCAATGCCATTCCAGCGTTAAAAGCTGATTTCCGAGTTGAAGTTCCAATCTCAGAAGTCAGTTTGTTGCCATCGAAATCCCAGGCATTAAATCTATTGCCTGATTTTTCGATTTTGACAACTATTTTTCTATTCATTTACAATTTCCTTTCTTGTTTGTTACTAACTAATGTCATACCCTAATATACAACATATTTGCACCAATGTCAAGCTTTATTTTCACTTTTTTTAATTTTTTTGGCCAGTTCTACAAATAATTTATCAAGTGTCCTGTCAACTTTTACCTTTTGCAGTCGGGGAGTCAACATTAACTCTAATAGTTCTGTGTCTGAAACAAGCTCTTTTTCGTAACTTTTAAGCATAAGCAATATAATCACTTCCAGACTTAATCATTATCCATATCACCTGTTCTAATTCTTCATCTTCCAATTGATAAATCTCACCAGTCAAAACGTCCTTTTCTATCTCACGCTTAACCATCTCTTCTATAATAATGCTATCCATAAAACGGCGTGCCCCCCATTGAAAACATTATAACCATGATTGCGTACATCATCAAAAGTAAAAATACGCTACCAACTATTTCACGAAATTTCATTCTTATTTCTCCAAAAATTTCTGATTCATTGTTTTTGCTACTGCCATTACAGAAGTTACATCAATAAAATGTGAATCACTTCCATACATAGTTTTGAAATCTGAGGAATCTGAATCATATTCACTGTCATATCTTCCAGAAATGAAATAACTAAGAACTTTAATTCCTCTATTTCTAATTTCTTTAACCATCTTTCTGGTGTGATTTACAGCCACATCATGATAATATCTAATATCTTTGTTACTAAACATCGGCATTCCATCTGAAAAATTTAAGAAGTAAGATTCTCTGTCTCTTCCACCAGGAATCATATCATCCATAATCGCCTCGAAAGTCAAACCTTCGGGGGTTGTTCCTACAGTACTTATGTACTTAAATAAATTTTTAATTTTAGAAAACGAATCTTTTCTTGAATCATACGCAATGAGAATAAGAGGAAAAGATTCTCCACGCCTACCACCACTATTCTCTGTCGCCCTAAATGTGATTACTAAATCTACATTGGAAATCATATCAACTGCTTTTGCTATAGCTACTACAGAAGTCATTGTATTTCTCCATTTATCACCACTCATAGAACCACTAGCATCAACTGAAATGTGAAGATAAGCATCTGGGTAACTATCCACAAAAGTCTGACTGAAAACATTTTCATTATCAAACCCCAACTCCGCAATTAATCTTTTATCAATTCTACCTTTGAATTTCCGAGTATATTTTGTTTCTCTGGTTTCACCCCTCACTTGAAGTTTTCTTCCAAGAATAGTTCCCAACCTAATACCATCTTCAATGTAAGTTTCTGACCCTCTGTAACCACTACCATCATAACTCGTTCCATTCCACTCAATTGCTATTTTAATAGTGCCTGAATCAATTAATTTTTTTGTCAGGTTATTTACAACAATAACTTTCGTGGGAGTTGATTTACCTTCCCAGTCTTTAAAATCTTTTCCAGCTTCCTTATACTCCATACCAGCTTCTTCAACTGCGTCTAAAGCCATTTTATCTTTTTTAGTTACATTCTTTTTAGAAATCTCACCATCCATAAACTTCTTCTGTTTCTTGATGGCGTTTTCAAGTTGTTTTTTCTGATTTTCTGTCAGTTCAATTGTTTCGGTTTCTATCTCGTCACTTCCATCACTATCATCAGATTTTCCACCACCTGGAGTAGGAATACTTATTCCAGACTCAGAAGGTGCACCGGCGGTTTCCATTTCACCACTCTCAATCGAATCAAGTAGTTTATCAAAATCTTCATCAGTTATAGTTTCAGTAGACTCAGAATTACTCTTATCACCACCGCCATCAGTCCTCTCGTAAGAAACTTCACCAGTTTCCGAATCTACTTTTTCAATTCCATCAGTAATGTTATTCAGAATAATATCGTACATATCTAATGCGACTTTGAAAGTTTTTTCAATAGAAGATAATCTTCCAATATTCCTCAAATCTAAAATTTTCCAAATATCTCTTAATCCCTTAAGAGCATTTAAATTAGTATTGGAATTAGTAATATTAACAATTCTAAAGAAATAAGAATCAATAGTTTCTTCAGTATATTCAGAAGATTTTAATCCTATGTCAATAGCTTTAAAGTAAAAATACTTATCATACATCGAATGATAATAACCTTTGTAACCAGGAGAAGTAGTAAAAACATAATGATCAATTCTCCTATCTTCTACGAAGTTTAAAAGATTCTTAACATAACCAATGGTTTCCTGTTTAGAAAACCCCTTCAATTCAGACCTATCATAATATTCTTGTGGAATATTTATATCAAGTTGTTTAAGAAAATCAAAATCTGACAGTAAAACGTGAGAACCTTCGTGAAGGGCTAACCCAACCGAACTATCAAATAATTTGTCATCTAACTTAGATGAAATGACAACTTTCTTGCCATCAGTATAAGAATCACCAGAGGTTTTAAATGTAACTGGAATATCCTTTTTCGTTAAGATATTGACGAAGTTTGCTATTGCCCTCCGATAAGAAGCCAACGCAATTAAGTCAACTTTCGGGTTTTCAATCTCTTCATCAAAGATAGATCCCGTGTTTTTCCAATCATCATCCAACCAAAATGAGGAGAAGTTGTTCTGTTTATTCAACATCCGTTTATTGACAGCATCTGCCGAATATTTATCACGAAGAGCCATCGGATTGAAACTTCTCAAAACTGACTTCTTTTCACTCATCTTATACCCTAATATACGACATATCGGCGTCAATGTCAAGCTTTATTTTCACTTTTTTTAACTTTTTTTGTTATTGATCTTTGAGAAGGCCCCATTTCTCTCTCCGCTAAGACATTCATTATTTGTTGCCTTTGTACAACGGCTATCCTGCCATCAAAGCACATATCTCGAACTTCCCTGACCGCTCGGTCATATCCCCATTGTTCGTAAATCTTTAATACCTCGTTTATCATCTATACCTTAATATACTCATAAAACGCTATATGTGTCAAGCTTTTTTTTCAATTCTGTACCGGCTTGTCCTCCTCGCTTACCTCGAAAGTAACTATGTATTTCTTATCTTCTTCTTCATCCCACTCTTCATAATCTACCAAATAGTTTCCAGTTTCATAAAACCTTTTCTGCACTTTTCCCATTTGATCCTCATCGTTACATATCACAATAATCTTGTTTCCCCTCGAACTAACCATTATCTGATTCTCCGCGTGATTGTAAATTATTTCAGATTTTAACTTAGTTTTTTTCATATTTTTAATATTTACTACTGAAGTAAAGGGAAAGTATAATAAGGTACTGGCCCTTTCTTCATTTAATACTCTTAATACTCTTCTCCATATAGAGAATATGTCTTTGGTGGTTCTGGTTCCGGATCGGGTTCATCTTCATATGCTACTGTATAAACAACCCCTTCCAATGATGCTAAAAAGAAGTTCGATATTTTACCTTGATGTTTTTGGAAAACATATTCCAATCCTTCCGTTAATGAATCAAATACTTCTGACCTTTCATCTGCGTCGTGCCACTTATCTCCTGGTGGTACTCGTCTTAATGCTACTTGTCTATCTTCTACCTTTGGCATTTTTTATTACTCCACTACGTTTGTAACTTGAATTAATATAATAGCTACTGCTAACAACAATGAAATTATTACTTTCAAAGTTGGTTGTTCTCCAAGAACAGTCCAAGTTAATAATCCAAATATAACTGTTCCCATACCAAATCCTATAAGTCTAATATTCCAATAAAATTGAAAGTGTTCATATGACCATAATGTTGCTTTCCAAAACATTAACGATAATGGGACTCCAAGTAATATAATCGGTAATGGTTTTTTCAACCAACTTATATTTAAAAACTGTCCGTTCAACTGAAAGAACGCTATCACATTAGCTATGGCTAATGTTGACATTGACAAAAATAACTTACTCATTAAACTTCCAATGATCTCCTAAACCAACCGAAATAAAACTTCTCCAAATCTGGTTTACGTTTCACGAGATTTGCATAATACTTAACACGATATGCTCTTACTCTTTCTAATTCTACACCTTCCAATGCCCGTCTTGTCGCCGGTCCAAGTCCACCATCAACATCTATTTTATTCTTATTCTTACCATTAGCTGCTTCTTGTAATATCCTAACGGCACGACCTTTGCCCATATTAACGGCCATATCAAAATAAATATGTTTTAATTTAGATGGAACTGTATCTACTTTATTCTTGTCCCAGTAATCTCTCTTATAAATTTCCTTGGCTCCTTCTATCGTAAGACCTTTAATATCTACGTCTGGATAAGCTCTTTTACTTACACCATATTTTGTTTCACCACCTGGGTCTTTCGGATCATTTACATAACCACCCTCGTGTTTTAAGACAACTTCTATAATGTCGTCAAACTCTGTAAGTGTTTCATTACTCATAATAGTCTCCTCTTGTTTCTCGATATTCGGATTTTCCCAAACAACCGTATCCCATATGGATTTTAACCATCCGTGTATCCAATTTTCCGTTTTCATAATTCATCAATTTCTTTTAATTTTTCTTCTAAGCGGGTATTAATTTCATTTAATTCTTCTTGCCATTGTTTTATATCGTCATCCCAATTGTAATCTACTTCTTCAATAGATGCCATTATATCTTTTGGTTTATCACAAATAGATTTAAATAACTTTCTAATAAAACTAAACATTTAATATTCCTAATGACCTATTCCAAAAAAGAATGCTATACAAGTCCATACAAAAAATACAAATAAGAACTTTGTAAATATATCTCCAAACTTTTGATTCATTCCATATCCAATTCAATTAATGTTTCTAACATTCCATTTAAAATATAAGTAAACTCTGGATGTTTAGAAAGTGCTTCCATAAAATTTGCCATATATTCTCCAGGTATAAAATCTAAATCGTATTCTTCCATTATACGTGCCTGTTTTAAAAGAGCTTCCAATGATACTCTAATATCTTCGGGCAAATTACCTCTCACCATATATTCTTCTAATCTATCAAACATTACTTATATAAAATCCAATCGGATGCATTAAATGAATTTATACTTGGATCTGGAGTGTTCTTTTCTTCTTCCGGATCTTGTTCTATTACCACATTACCATTATCATTGAGGCACGTAGTATAAAATAAACTCACGGCTAATATCCCCAAAACCATACTAATTAATTTCCTATTCTTTATTATATCTAACATTATATTTCTCCTCAATTATAAATATAACTTCTATCATTGTTTCATCATTTCAATGGCCGTGGCGACCCCTCGTAATCTTTGACTCGATATAGTTCCTTGTAATCCCATATCACCTATTAAATCTTGTCCGTCATATCCATCAATAGAACTTTTTGGTTCTCCATTAAACGCTTCTTCTAATAAATATAATAAACCGCTAACTAAGAGCGAATCGGATACTGTGACAATTTGTATTGGATCTTCATTTAATATTTTTATCCAAGCATTAGAAATACAACCAGGTATAAAGTTTTTTTTCGTTCTATATTCTTCTGAAAAATTCTTTTGTGATTTCTTACCTAAATCAAATAGATATTCTAATTCCATCTCTGATGTTGGAAATGAATGTAAAGTTTCTTTTATATTTTGTATTTTGTTAATTTTTCAAATACTCCCCATCACAATAATATCTCTTGTTACATTCAGGACTTCCTTTACCACACCGACATATTAACCATACCCTTCGAGTAGGTGAAGTAACTTCTAGTTTTCTGTTGCAATATTCACATTTCCAAATAACATTTCTATTAGGTAGTCTAGGAAATATAACTATCATTCTTCATAAAACTTTTCAAAACTTATATTCTATTCCTATTTTAAACTTATAATATTTTTTATCTTTAACATCATTGTAATCAAAAATATTAGTTAATGTAAGATTATCATTTATCTTATAATTAATCTTAGCATAATCTTCCATATCAAATCTACTATCACCAGTCAATTCATTTCTAAATAAATATCCATCAAACTTTGCCTCTAAAGATAATGTATGATTGATTTCTTTCTTCTTACTCAAACCAATTGATACACCACTCTCGAATTTATCATCTGCATACATTCCAGTATAACCAACTGAATAATCACCATTACGATAACGAATGTCTGCCTTACCATACGTTAAATCACGAGATGTCTTATTAACATATTGTGGTTTAAAATAAAAGTTTTTTGGTTTCCATTCCAACCATACTTCATCATCAATATAATACTGTCCTAACTCTCGTTCCCAATCTCGTTTGAAATATATCTGTTTGTTTTTAAATCCAAGTGTTACTTCGTAATCATCCTGTATAATAGATTGATCATTAGGTGTTCTCATAGCAAAGCTAGAGAAAAAAATTAATCCACTAAATATGCTATTTAATAACATCATTTTCCTAAACATTCTTCTGTTATGGAATCTGAAAAAAAATATCTATCGTAAGGTCTATATCTTTTCCACATCTTATTTAGTCGTTTTAGTAAATCACCATCATAACCAAAGTCGTGGTCATTATATATAGTGTTGTGCATATTATCTACAAATTCCCAGTCTGTTAGTTTCCAAATTACATTGCCGTATTTATCTAATCGCTCCGAATAGTTATCCATAGCATCATAACCATTTATAGTACACCAAGTTTCTATACGAAGTCGTAATACTTCTAATTTTTTTAAGAGTGTTTTATTTTTCATTGTAATACTTACGCCACATACTATTTGCCCACTTTAAAACGTCTGGCTGCATTTCGTAATAGTTTTGAAATGCTCCAATTTCATATGACTTTGGGATCATAATTACGCCCTCATATGTTTCTTTGTCGGGGTTGTAGTTTTCTGGCCGGATACAATCAATTATACTATTCACTCCTTCATAATCCATATCCCATTCATTCGTTATATCTGTTTTATACACGGAATGTCCAACAAAGTTCATTTCTGATAATTGATGTACTCTCATTCTATCTTTTAAATCGAGAAACTTTCTATATATAGTTTTTCTTATTGGTACTTTTTCCACTGAATTCGCAGATTACTTAATTTTCTGAATAAGTAAATGAATATATTAAGTGGTTCGGTTTCGGCTACTGGTTGCCCAGCAACATCATAGAACACTTCATATACACGACCTTTTTTGATGTGATGTTTTATCATTCTTTAATTATTTTCCCACCAACCAACCCTCTCAAAACCGAACTAAAAACTGAATTCCATTCGCACTTGAGTTTTTCAATTCCCGTCCCAACCTCCGTTTCTTTCTTAAGGTGAACTAACCTTTTGTTTACCCTGAATGCTATTTCCGGAAGCATCCAGTTGCTCCTTCCCCGTCTCCCTTTCAATTCTTATATTTGCCCACTCTACATCACTAAGATACTTACCACTCTTCATTCCGGCAATTACATCTTGATAAGTACTTCTCTGAATATCTTGATGTTTCCTATATCTATTTGGATATTCTAAAAAATAATAGTTCATTTCATCAATATATATAATACACTTTTTTCAAACACTTATATAATTTGTTCCTATACTTCTCTGGCATGCCAATGTAGGTGATCAAATATTGTTCGCTGTACTTTATCTATATGAAAAGCTTTACCTTCGTAAAACATATCCGCTGTTTCTTGTAACACAGCTTCCATAATATATTGGTCTGGTTCTGGTATATCCATTGTATGTTCTTTCCATACTGCCATTGGAATAGAACATCCAGTACAATCAAGTATTATAAAATAGTCATTCTCATAATATACTTTAGTTTTTATTTGTAACGTACATAGGTCACACATTCCCTTTCAAATCCCGTTTGTACACTTTTTTGTAATCAAGGTCTAATTTATATTCTATTAGACAACCACAAGTTTTACACCACATAGGTGTAATGGATTTATGTATACTAAAGAAATTAAGATGGTCTTCAATATGTTCTTTTACTAATTCAACATCAGCTGGTCTTTTCTTATTTAATCCTTTTCTTACTCCTGGATTTTCTCCGCATTCTTCGCAATCACCTTTACGTGCTTTTTTTGTATTGTGTTCTAAAGCATAAGATCCATTTTTACGTTTTACTAAACCCATATTAGTTAATCTCCATCTCCGCTCCAACTTCCTCAAATTTTAGTTTAAGTTTATCAGCTTCCTCGGGTATAATATTTTCTTTAATAACAATAGGAGCTTTATCAACCAAGTTTTTTGCTTCCAGTAATGGTGTTCCAAATTCTGTTTTAATAAATTTTATAACTTTAAGTCTTTCTTTACCAGCATTCTTTAAAACTAAATTTACAGTAGAAGGTTTTTCTTCTTTCTGTACTTCTTCTACAGCAATAGTTTGAACTGATTGTACGGTAACTACATCAAACTTATCTTCAATCTTTTTAACTAATTCACTTAATTGTAGCATATTACATTTATCTAAATATTCTAATATATCTTCTTGTGTTATTTTCATATTATACCATCATCCCAATTTTAAATACTTCTTTTAACATACTTTGCATTATACTATTCCAAGTCCATAACATCAAAGTGAATATAACCATATACTTTAATATTACAAGTAAAATAAAAATTATAACCGATAGTTCAAATTCTATTTTCCTCTTTAAAGTTTGTATTGTTATTTTCATTATATCTCTCCACCCTTGAAGTGTCAATAGAAAAACCGGTTGGATCTCTATAGTAAGGTGGAACATTAATAGTGTCTGGTAATACTATACCAGTACTATCAGCATTTTCGTATTCCATTAATCCAATTTTTGTTTCAAATACATCCATTGTTGGTTCTAATTTGCCAAAATAATCAGCAGTAGATATTAATATAATAGCTACCCAATGTAAATAGTAAGCCCACATAATAATTAATTTCCGTTATATTTTTTCCAAAGTTTGTTAGCCACAAGTAAAGTTTCTT
>CALBXV010000222.1 GCA_937890045.1 uncultured archaeon | reverse complement strand
CGAATGTATTCTGGATTAGATTTTGAGCTTCTATTCTATTCATTTTCAGATCCTGATAAATATTCTGATAGTATCACTTCATTTTTTAGGTTTCCTGGCTTGTAGTACCTTTTTACTTCATATAATAAGTTCTCTGGGATTTCTTTTTTTAGAATATAGATTACTTTTTGAGGATTGATTTCTTTATCCAATTGATTTTTTATTGTCTTAGTAATACTTTTTGGTATTTCCCCTAATGAATATTTTTTTAATACCGTTACAATAAATTCTTCATCATCTTCTGTATACTCTGGAGATTTCTTAAAGGCTTTCAATTTAGCTATAACTATATTTTCGTTTGATTTTCCTCTTTGCGAGGTTTGTTGTACAAGGATTTCTTCAGTTGTAAGGTGTTGGAAATACTCTTTATTACTTTTCAATAAGTCATAATAATCCTTATTAAATACCACAGTCCTCTTATCATCATCGTTATCAAATACAGAAACTGCATCTAAGAAGTTTAACTCTTTCTTTTCTTCATTATTGGCAATCAAAAACTTTTTTAGTTTACCTTTTCTAAAGAATGTAAGTAATTCTGTTTTCCCATTAGACTTTATTGCAGAACGTGACTTTTTAGGTAGTTGTTTGATTCTATTAAAAAGTTTAGAGTCATTATCTCTAATATCCCGAATAATTTTTAGATAGTGAAACTCAGATTTTCCATCTTCTTCAGACTCATCATCATATGTCTCTTTCGTATTTAATTTCTTATATAAGTTGTCACCAAATAGCTCATGTGTGGATACAACCTCATCTTCTGTTAAATATTTTGAATCTTCACCTAAGGTATCGTGAAAGGCTTGGATCTTATTTTTTATATTTGCTTCTAAATTAATTTCCTGTTCTGATTCATCGGTGGGGAAGAAGTTGAAAATATGAATTTTACTATGGGATGTTCCAACTCTATTAACTCTACCAACCCTTTGAAGTACCCTTGTAGGGTTCCATGGCAGATCATAATTAATAATAGTATTGGATCTATGAAGGTTAATTCCTTCTGCTAGAATATCAGTTGATATTAAAATATCTAAGTCATCTTGATGAACTCTGAAGTTTGGATCAAAATTCTCTTTAATTAAAAATCTTGATTCATTATTTGCTTTTCTTTCTTGACCTACAAGTCCACCTTCACTAGAGAAGAAAATAACTCTATCAGGGAATGCTTCATTGATATTTGCAAATAAATACTCACCTGTTTCTTTGGATTCTGTAAAGATGATAACCTTTTTACCATTAAGATATTGGTTGGATTTTAGCTCAGATATAAATTCATCTAATTTTGGATCATCTTCAACATTCTTCCATAGATTCTGTATTTCTATTAAAAGTTCTTTATCAAATTCTAGTAATTCAATAAAGTTAGGTTCAAAGTCAGATACATCATATTTATCTATCCCCTCACCAAACTCTTCAATAATATCATCCAGATCATCTCTATATAGAATATCGTATACATTTACTTTCTTGCTTATTAATATGGTTCCAGAATGATACATTTCTATGAAGTTTTCATAAGAAGTGATGAAACGTCCAACAGATTTCTTAAATGCAAAGAAAGAACTCTCAAGTCTTTTTATGAGGATACCCTTCATAAATCCACCTAGGTTAGTTTGCTGTTGAATATCAAACTCTTCTATATTGTATTGTTTTAGCTTATCTTTTTTTATGAATTTTTTGGGTGTATAACGTGCATATGAAAACTGTTTAAGGATAGATAGGGTAGAGGTAAAAGTTTGGCTCATTGATTCATTGAATTTATAGACAATCTTTTGTGGATTATCTACCTCTGGAAAGAATAATCCTCGTTTAGTAATGTCATCACTAAAATAGTTTTTAATTTCAGTACGTGTTCTACGAACCATGACATGCTTTAAAACTTTATCTCTAATTTGCTCTGAGCCTGTTCTTACAGCTTCTGCATATTCAACGTCTCCACGTTCCAATTTTTTTAAAGGTTTTGCTAATCTATTAAAAAAAGCTTCAAGATTGGGAATGCCAGGTATCCATGACTTTCTGAGATTTTGGAATAAGTGAATTTGGGAGAGAATATCTTGAAATGTGTTATTGAGTGGTGTTGCAGATACTAATACAACTTTTTTCCCTTTAGCAATTGTAAATATCTTAGAATAGCTTTGAGTAAATTCATTTCTAAATCTATGAGCTTCATCTATGAAAATAGTATTGTATTTTGTTGGGTTTATAGATTGTTCTTCAATGATTTTATCTAACTTGCCCATTGACTCTACGTAAAACTTTTTAACTCCAAACTCAAACAAAGTTTCCTCCCAGTATTCTTTTAATACTGGTGGGCATATAATGAGTTTTCCTCCTGATAGCTGATTAGCTAGCAAGGCAGATATGTATGTTTTTCCTAGTCCTACAACATCAGCTAAGAATACACCGTCATATCCATCTAATATTTTTTTTGCAGAAGCAACTGCTTGTTTCTGGTATTCTAGGTCCATGAATCCATCAGGCATGTCCGTATCTAATTGTAGATCAAGGTTTATATCTTCCTTGAAATATTCATATAACATTTTAAGATAAAGCTCATATGGAGATATGTCATCATTGAGCCAAGTTTTCTTTTGCAGTGTAGAAATATAATCTTCCGATACATCAATACTATCTTTCCAGAGATTATTAAATTGTTCAAGTGCAAAATTCACATCACTATCATTTTTTAACTCTACATTAAATTCACGATTATTTTTCAATCCACTTAGTGAAAAGTTACTAGAACCAGTTATTACTGAGCCTTTAGATATATCTGCAAAAT
>CALBXV010000221.1 GCA_937890045.1 uncultured archaeon | reverse complement strand
CGCCCTACCAGGCTAGGCGACCCCGGCATTAATATAAGACAGGATATAATAGACATTTAAATTTATTTAAAAGTAGCACTTTTAAAATTTCTAACATTATTTTCTATTTTATTAAGAATAACATCAATATTAGAAATATTTTTAGAAATTATATCAACTAATGCACTTCCTATTATAACTCCATCAGTATTTAATTTCGAAATAATTTCAACATGTTTTTTATTTGAGATACCAAAACCGACGCATAGAGGTAAAGAGTTAACATTATATTTATTGATTCGAGTAATTAGATCTGAAGTAAGAGTATCAATACTTTTTGAGATTCCAGTTACACCATAACGTGAAACAACATATAAAAATCCAGAACTAGCATTAAGTAATTTTTTTATTCTTAGATTAGGAGTAGTGGGAGTGACTAAGAAAATTGTGTCTACATTATATTTATTTGCAATTTTTTTAAGTTCAAGTGATTCTTCAACAGGCAGATCAGGAATTATAACACCGTCAACACCAACATTTGAAATATTTTTAAAGAAAGTAGTTACACCATAATGAAGAATAGTATTATAATAAGAAAGCAGGACAATTGGTATAGTATATTTTTTTCTAAATTTTTTAATTAATTCATTAATAAGATCAATATTAGTACCATTAGTTAGAGATCTATGAGATGCAGCTTGTATTATTGGTCCATCAGCTATTGGATCAGAAAATGGAATACCAATTTCAATAATATCAGTTCCACCATTAAATAAAGATTCAAGAATTTTTAAACAATCAGCTTGATTAGGGTCTCCTCCAGTAATATAACTAATCAAAGCAGTTCTATTTTCAGATCGAAGTTTTTCAAATGTGTTTTTTAGTAAACTCAAATATTTTCACCGAGATAATTTGCAACAATATCTATATCTTTATCACCACTACCAGATAAGTTGACAACAATTACACTATCTTTATCAAGACGTTTAGAAAGATTAATTGCATATGCGAGAGCATGAGAAGATTCTAGAGCAGGAATAATACCTTCATATTTTGATAATAATTTAAAAGCTTTAACGGCATCATTATCAGAAATACTAACAAATTTTGCTAATTTTTTCTCTTTTAAGTAAGCTAATTCAGGTCCAACTCCAGGATAATCAAGTCCAGCAGATATACTATGAGTGCTCTGGATTTGACCATACATATCTTGTAGAATATATGTTTTGGAACCATGTAAAACACCTATTTTTCCTTTAACAAGACTAGCAGCGTGTTCACCAGTTTTTATACCTTTACCACCAGCTTCAACACCATATAAATCAGTATTTTCGTCAATAAAGTCATAAAACGCACCAATAGAATTACTTCCACCTCCTACACAAGCAACAATAGCTTCAGGTAATTTACCATTTATATTTAAACTTTGATTTTTAATTTCTTTTCCAATAATACGTTGAAAATCACGAACAATAATTGGATATGGATGTGGACCAACAACAGAACCAATAAGATAATGTGTATTTTCAATATTTGTAACCCAATCTCTCAGAGCTTCATTAATAGCATCTTTAAGAGTTTTAGTTCCATTGTTAACGGGATGAACAACAGCGTTTAATAATTTCATTCTAAAAACATTAGATTTTTGTCTTTTAACATCTTCTGCACCCATATAAATTTCAGCTTTTAAGCCTAGTAAACTACAGACCATTGCAGTAGCAACTCCATGTTGACCAGCTCCAGTTTCTGCAATGATTCTTTTTTTACCCATTCTTTTTGCAAGCAACGCTTGACCCAAAGTATTATTTAATTTATGAGCTCCACTATGTAACAAGTCTTCTCTTTTTAGGAAAATTTTACATCCACCAATAATCTCAGATAAATGTTTAGCGTAATACAAGGGTGTAGGACGTCCCGCATAATATTTTAGATAATATTCAAGTTCATTTTGAAATTTTGGATCATTTTTATATTTATTATAATTAGTTTCTAATTCTTTAACAGCGTAAAATAATATTTCAGGAATATATGACCCTCCAAATTTACCAAATTTACCGTTAAATGAATTCAAGATTGATATCACATATTAAATTATAATAATACAAGTGAAAACTTATTACTTAAATATTCTTAATGAATTACAGATTTATAATATGACATTTAGATATAATGAGGTTGAAATAAAATTGATTGAACACGCTGGTTTTGTAATAGAGAACAAAGAAAATAAGATAATTATTGATCCATATAAAACAGAATATAAAGAAAAAGGTAACATTATATTAATAACACATGATCATTTTGATCATTTAGATTTAAAAGATTTAAAAAAAGTAACAAATACTAACAGTATTGTAATAGCCCCAACTCATTGTAAAAAACAATTAGAAAAATTAAAAGTTAAAAAAATTATAGAATTAAATGCAGGAAAAGATACTGAAATAAATGGAGTGGAAATTAAAGCAGTAGTTTCATATAACATAAATAAATTTAACGATGTAGGAGAATTATGTCATACAAAGAAATATGGTGGAGTAGGATACATTATAACAATAGATAAAACAAAAATATATAATTTAGGAGATACAGATAACATAAATGAATTTGATAATATAGAAAAGAATATTGATATAGCATTAGTTCCTGTTAGTGGCACTTATGTAATGACGGCAAATGAAGCAGCTGAAGCAGTAAATAGAATTAGACCAAAAATTGCAATCCCTACGCATTATAATTCAATTGTTGGAAGCACCAATGATGCTAGAGAGTTTAAAAATTTAGCTAGATGTAATGTTAAAATATTACGTCCTTATGAATAAATAGTATTTTTAATATAATAATAAAAAATATCTTATAGAATAATAAATTGATTAAAGAAGAGAATTTAGTTATTGATGGATCATTAGGAGAAGGCGGAGGTCAGATACTAAGAACTTCAATAAGTTTAGCAGCAATTTTAGGAAAAACAGTAGAAATACAAAATATAAGATCAAAACGTAAGAATCCAGGATTAAATTTTCAACATCTGCATTCAGTAAAAACTATTAGCAAGCTATGTAACGGTGAAGTTTTAAACGCTTATTTAGGATCACAATCGATTAAATTTAAACCAAATAAACTAATAGAAAGAAATTTAGAAGTAGATATAGGAACAGCGGGAAGTATAACATTACTTTTACAAGCAATAATACCAACAGTTGCTTTAAGCAATATTGATTTAAAAATTACAATTAAAGGAGGAACAGATGTAAAATGGAGTCCTACAATAAATTATTTACAAGAAGTATATAGACCAATTTACAGAATTTTGGGAATTGAATTTGATGTTAAATTAATTAGAAGAGGATATTATCCAAAAGGTAATGGTAAAGTTGAAGTAATTATAAAAAAAGCTAGTAAAATAAGATCAATTAAACTAACTAATAGGAATATTAGAGAAGTTAACTTATTCATATCATCATATAACGAGAATATAATTAATAAAATAAAAAAAACAATAATCACGAAATTAATAGAAAATAATGTTACTGTAGATAATACTGAAACAGAAATTACTACTTCAATGTCACCAGGATGTACTATGTTATTATACTCGGTGAACAATGATAATACATTTATTGGTTCAGATAATGTTAATAATAAAAATATGAATGAGTATGAAATAGGAACTAAATGTGCAGAAACTTTTCTAAGAGAAGTTAAATCATATTCTTCAATAGATAAGAATCTAGCAGATATGATAATTTTACCCTTATCGTTAGCAGATAATAAATCAGAATTTATTACTTCAAATATAACTGAGCATTTAAGAACTAACTTAGAAATTAATAAATTATTTACATCATGCAAATACGATATACAAGAAGAAAATTCTATAGTTACATTGTATCCAAATAATCAATCATAATAAAGTAATAAATTTAAATCAATTAGAAAATATTTAATTACCTAGAAGAAAAAGAAATTAATGATATATTTGTTTAATGAAAGTTATATACCTGGAGCTACCGCAGTAGGAATAAAATTTAACGGCGGTGTTCTATTAGCATCTGAAAGAAGAGTAGCACATGGAAGATTTATCGCAAGTAAAAATACTAACAAAGTTTTTTCTATAAGTAAGAATACGGGAGCTGCATTTGCAGGAATGATAGGTGATATGCAGATATTAGCTAGAGAAATAAGTGCACATATAAAAATAAGAGAACTTGATATTAAACGAGAAATGGCTCCAAATTCAATAGCAAAATTATTATCAGTAATTATGTTTGAAAGAAGATTTGCTCCTTTTATAACACAAATTATTTTAGGTGGTGTAAATGGAAAATCTTCAATATATGTTCTTGATCCAGTAGGTTCAGTAATACCTGATGAATATGCAGCGGTTGGCTCAGGAGCGGAAGCTGCAATAGGTGTTATAGAAGCATTTTATAAAAATAATATGAATGAAGAAGAAGTGAAAGAACTGGTTATAAAATCAATAAAAGCAGCTATTGAAAGAGATGCTGGGAGTGGAGATGGTATAGATATGTTAATAATAAAAAAATCAGGCAGCAATAAAGAGTCTATAAAGCTTTAATTCAGATTTTTAAATCTTTATTATTTTTTATATAATTTAACAAACCATTACTATTAAGGATATCATTCATTATTTTAGGGAATTTAGTAAAAACATGTTTTAAATTTTTAGTTTTATTTACAAGTACACCATCAGATATATTTAATTCAATAATATCCCCATCATCAATTTTGGAAGTGTCAAAAGTAATAGCAGGTAAACCAATATTAATACAATTTCTATAAAATATACGGGAAAAAGATTCTGCTATAACAGCTGCAGCTCCAGAAATTTTAATAACTATCGGTGCATGCTCTCGACTTGAACCCAAACCAAAATTTTTACCAGCTACAACAAAGTCTCCGTTAGAGACATTGTTTACATAGTCTTTTCTTGCATCAATTAAAGTATATTTAGCTAATTCATTTATATTAGATCGAAGATGAAAATATCTTCCTGGAGTAATTAAATCAGTACTAATATCATTTCCAAATTTCCAAGCTTTACCCGTCATAGTCATACATAATCACTAGGGT
Source organism: uncultured archaeon (assembly GCA_937890045.1). The sequence continues at coordinate 23 of CALBXV010000221.1, read as the reverse complement.
CAGTAATTTTTCCTTCAATAGCA
>CALBXV010000220.1 GCA_937890045.1 uncultured archaeon | reverse complement strand
ATCACTTAGATGTTTTTCCAAAACGACAAAGAAAAGATTTAGCAAAAGATTATGTTGAAGAATTTGAAGAAACTTTCAAGAATCAAGAATTTGATTTTATGAGGGAGGATTAAAATGGCAAAATTAAGAGATTTAATAACTGAAAGAGAGTTTGGTGAACCACTTCCTACATTTAAGGATGTAATGGAAAAACATCAAGTTAATAAATTAAAAGAAGATTGGTGGGATGATATGGATTCCGCATCACAGGCACAGTATATAAAAGACCATCCTGGTTCAAAACAAGCACAACAGGCTGATGATGGTGGTGGTTCTGAAGCTAAACAAGAATATGAACAGGCGGTAAGTAATTATAACGCCATGAAAGAAGAATATGAAGAAATGAAATCTAATTATGAACAAACATTATCTACATATAATGATGCAAAAAGAAATAATGATAAGGAAGAAATGGAAAATATGAAATCTTATATGGAAGCTGATAAAGAAGAGATGGAAGATACAAAACATTATATGGATATGGCTAGGGAAGATATGAACCATGCTAAAGGTGAATATGAAAAAGAAACACCATCACAATCAGTAAATAATATTGGTGTAAACGATTTAGCTAGTGGTGATTTTTATGAGTATGATAATGATAATAATTATTTAGGTTCAGAAGATTATGATCCTGACGACGCTTCTGAACCACCAGATATGGAAGGTATGGAGCGTATGACCCCGACAACACTTAAACAGAAATATATTGATTTAGACTTACACACTAAAGAATTAGAAAGGGAAATTGAATGGACTCAAGATGAAGAAGATCCAGAACGGGAAAAAAGAGCCCAAGAAAGATGGATGAAAGCTAAGAGAGTTCAGCAAAAAATTATAAATAAGTTAAAACCAAATTCAGGAATTGACATCACACCCAGAAGGGGGGGAATGGTGGGATCAATAGGACATAGAACACCAGGAGCCGGACAAGATACATATAGTAAAGAGTCCGCAAAACCAAAATATGAATTCGCAGAATTCTACCAAAGATTTAAGAGATAGGAGTAAAAAGATGGCAAGACAATTAATAGTAGATTATCTACCCTTTGAAATTACAAGAGAACAGATAAATGAATCTCTTAAAGAGAATAATGGTCGTTTAATCGTTCATGGTGTACTACAACGATCAGACGCCAAAAACCAAAATGGTAGAGTATATCCACACGGTATATTACAAAGAGAATCACAGAAATATGCAGAAAACTTTGTAACTCAAAAACGTGCAATGGGAGAACTTGACCATCCTGAAAGTTCTGTAGTTAATTTACAGAATGTATCACACAATGTAACAGAAATGCACTGGGAAGGTAAAAATTTAATTGGTTCAGTTGAAGTTCTTGGGACTCCAAGTGGAACTATACTTAGTGAACTATTCAAAGCAGGTATTAAGTTAGGTATAAGTTCACGTGGTTTAGGTTCAGTAGAACCTATGCAAGAAGGTGATGGACAAACAGTTCAAAATGATTTTGAACTTATTGCTTTTGATTTTGTTTCTAATCCATCCACCCACGGAGCATTTATGCATCCATTAAAAGAAGGTGTTGAGAAACAACCAGAAGGTAGAACTTGTGGAAAATATTGTAAAGTTGAGTCTATAATTAACGATATTATTCGTGGAGAATAGAAATGAATGAATCAGTAAAAATGCACGCTATTAGTGGAAATAAAAGATTTATGACCAAAACTGCTATTCCTATATTGAAAAAATATGGTATAAAGAATATGAAAGCACACAATATAGGTGGATATTTTTTAGAATTAAGATTTGCTATTGATAGTAATAAATTAAAAGAACTTGATAAAGAATTAAAACGAAAAAACAAAACTGCTTATGGTGGAATTGTTGAAACGAGGAGAGATAAAATGAAAGAAGATGTTCTTAGAAAAGTCATTAGAGAAGAAATTAAAAAAATGATTAAAGAAGATGAGGAAGCCTTTTCACAACCAATTCCAGCAACAATAGACAGATATATGAAAAAATTTATAGATGCTGTTGCTAGAGGTAATCTCAACCGTAAAAGAAAGTTAGCTATTTTGGGTAGAACTATTGTAGCATTACAATTAGACCCACAAGAAGTTAGTAAATACGCTAGATTGGTTAAAAGGGAACTTTAATGAATAAAAAACAAGAATTCAATATGAACAAGAAATGGAGAGAATTCCGTCTTGATGAAAAACTAAATGAGGAAAACGAATCTACTTGGACATGGATATACAAAGGTATATTAGGTGGATATAAAAAGGCCGATAAAAAAGGGAATGCTAATTTAGATTCTGTTGCACGGGCCACTGCATTTTTAATTAAAACAGAATTTGGGCCTGGAGCAAAAAACGATTTTATAAAATCAATTAAAAAATATATTAGATAATGAAACCTGGATATCATACCTGACCATATGATAATAAAGAACACCCAGTTTGGGTAAAACATAAGGAAGAACCTGTGGACGAATATAAATCAAGATTATCAGCCTATCTTAGTGATATGGTAAGAGAAGAACTTGAAAAATATGATGGTGGATTCACCGATGAGTGGAATGACCAACGAAAAAAGAATGCTGAAGTCTTAGGATATAAACTTTCAGGTAAAAGTGATATAAAAGAGGGAGCAACTGAATTTTGGCAGGATATGTTTAGACCAGGTAATATTCCAAACCAATACATAAATCAATTAATAAAGAAAAAGGGTGAGTTACCATCTAAAAAACATATTAAACAAATATACAAAGATAATGGAAATCCAAGTTCAAGCCAATTATCAAAGGCATTTAAACAGTTAGCAAAAGAAAAATATATTAAAAAACAAGGTAGTTTATGGAAATGGGAATCAGGTTTTGCTTGGAGAACTGGTACAGAATTAGAATCCGTAAATGAAGGATTTACTAAATATCATATAAGATTAACTAATACTCGTG
>CALBXV010000219.1 GCA_937890045.1 uncultured archaeon | reverse complement strand
AATTAACTAGAAAAATATTAGCGGCACCTGCTTCAGGAATATATCCATTTTGATCATAACTTAGCGCTTCATCAGCGCCAGAAGCAATAGCCTGTCGTCTCATTAACATATTTGGTAAATAATTAGTGCTTTTAATTCTTGGATCTAACGTCTCAAATGGTGCACGTTTAATAGAAGTAGAAATTAAATTAACACCCATATTAATTTTTTTAGAATCAATAATAGAAACTGGCGGTACTGCAAAAACAACTATAGTGCTATTCGAAACATCACCTTTACCCATTACAGGTTTTTCATTTACACCTCTAGTAACTATACATTTTAAGTAAGCGTCTTTTAGTCGAGTTTTTTTAACAGTTTCAATCATTATATTAGTTAATTTTTTTCTATCACAAGGAATATGAATATCAACAGCTTTAGCAGATTTATATAGTCTATCAAGATGTTCATTAATTTTAAATATGTAACCATTAGACACTGTAAGAGTATCAAATATTGCATCTCCAAAAATAAATCCTTGATCAAAAACAGAAATTTGAGCTTCGTGTTTTAGAAAAAAGTTACCATTAATATATACTACTCCTTTACTATAATCATTCTTAGTCATTTGATGTAAATCAAAAATACTTATGCGTAAATACATATTTTAACATTACATAATATTTCATAAGTAATTAAAGAGAAGAGAATTAAGAATTATTGAAATAAATGGAATAATTTTTATAGATATTAATTACTCAAAAATATGTGAAATAATTGTCATCAAATATATTAAGGAAATTTAATGAAGAGATAAGTAATTTAGTAGGAAGTTTTGTATCAGTTGTTACTTCTAATGGTAACAAATACAAAGGAAAATTAATAGGAATAACTGAAAATTTGAATTTAGTACTGGATAACATAGAAAGTAAAGAAGAGAAAGTATATAAGATAGTTTTAAATGGAGACTTTGTTTCTGAAATAGGATTGCTATCTGAACCATTTAATTTAAAAGCTTTAGGTGAACGATTAGAAAAAGTATTTCCTGGATTAGTTAAAATACATGAAGATATTAAAGCGATAATAGTAATGGATAAAATAAAAGTAACAGATAAAGGATTAACTGAAGGGATAGGGTTAGCGGCAGAGAGAGTTCGAGCTGTATATGAAGAATTTATAAAAGATACCAATAAATAAAGCAAATAATCATGTTCGAGATTAAAAAAACGGACTTAGCCGGAAGAATTGGATTAATTAAAACCAAAAATGGAGTTATAGAAACTCCAGTATTATTACCAGTAATTCATCCTTTGCGTCAACAAGTTTCTACTAAATTAATAAAAAAAGTTGGATTTAATGCAGTAATGACCAATGCATATTTAACTTTATTACATCATGGTGAAAAAGCAATAGACAAAGGAATTCATAACATTATAAACTTTGAAGGACCAATAATGACTGATTCAGGAGGATATCAAGTATTAGAATACGGGTCTGTAAAAACAAACCCAATTGAAATGGCAAAATATGAAGAAGCCATAAATACAGATATAGCAGTTGTGTTAGATACTCCAACAGGTAATACAAAAAAATATTATAATGCTAATAAAACAGTAATTAAATCGATTGAGGCAGCAAAGATTACTCTTAAAACAATAGATCAGAAGAATAATATATTATGGACTGGGCCAATACAGGGTGGTCAATATTTAACGTTAATTAGAAAATCAGCAAAAGAAATGTCGAAATTAGATTTTAATATATATGCTTTAGGAAGTCCGACAGTGATAATGGAGAGATATGATTTCACGTTATTAGCAGATATGATTTATAATACAAAAATTAATATTTCTTTAAACAAACCATTACATTTATTTGGTGCAGGACATCCGCTAACTTTACCTATATCAGTAGCTTTAGGATGTGATTCATTTGATTCAGCATCTTATATGCTATATGCTAAAGATGGTAGATATTTAACAGAAAGTGGAACAGTACAAATAACAGATTTAACATTTTGCACATGTAATTGTCCAATTTGTAGTGAACATAAAATTAGTGAATTAAAAACTGAATATAAAAATAG
>CALBXV010000218.1 GCA_937890045.1 uncultured archaeon | reverse complement strand
CCCCAGTTGGGGCCGTTGTTCCCACTGCAACCTGTGTTGCGACTTCTTCAATAGCATCTCTCACATTCGTAGCAGTTACATTCGTACTACTATGGGGAATTGCCGATGAATTTATACTGAAACTATCTGTCGTCTTTGAGACAGTGTTAGTTCCGAAACTTTTTGTAGTTACAGCCATTATGTAAACCTTTCTGTTGCACTATTATTAACTATTACGTCACCTTGTGTCTGCCTTATGTATCCACCAGAATCATCTAACTCAAGTAAATCCCATTTTCCTTCAAAACTATTGGGCATCTCTTTGGTCTGAATTGCATAAAGAGTTACAGTTAGAATGGGGGTAGCCCCAGAACTACCATCACCACCAGATTTAGTAATAGCTCCATAAACCTGTACACCAGATGAAGGAGCTGCAGTAACAGCACTTTGTGTAATCTCAATATAGTCTATACTTCCTGCAGACCCAAGAGCAAATGTAGTAGCATCAAAGTCCTTCACTATCCTAGCCTTATAAGTATAGTTATCAATAGGATATTCATCATTGAACTGTATACTAATATCAGAGTCAGCGTCCTGTAGAATCTCCCAATTTGCATATGATTTACTTGCTTCTGGCATATTATGTAATTAATGCATATTCTATTGCAATAGTCGCATCACCAGCTGATTCAGTCCAAAGGCCCATAGCCGTTCCCAAATCTATACTTGGTATGCAAACTGCACCGCCATCAGGTATCGTAAACTTTGCTGATGTAGCCATATCTGCTGTTGTTTCAATATATACAATTAAACTCTGAGTATTAGCTGTTGAGCTCAATGCGGAAGACGTGCTATATTCAAATCCTGTGTGCTTTATAAATACCATCTTATAATCTGTGGCATCTGCTCCAAGTTGAACTTTTGTGCCCCCATTTGCAATAGCTTTTCCATAAGCAGGAGTACCAGATGAATACCCCACTGTTGTATGTGCTGTTGAAGATGTAGTGGCTATACTTGCTGACCCACCTAATGATTTACCAATATCGGATTCTATAACATCATGCTCTGCTGAAGCATTAGAAACAGCTGCTATGGTTACTATTGGGGTTATACTAGTTGAAAATTCTACTCTACCTGCCATAATATTCTACCTCACTGCGTATGGACTTGCTGGGAATGAAAGAGATACTCTATAAGTATTACTTTTGTCATCTCCAACTTTTTTATAAAAATCTCTCATATATATTTCCCGCCTTTCTAAATCTCCGCTTTGGTCAGACATCATAGCCTTTACATAATCAACCATCGCTAAAGAAAGAGTCCGACTTAAATTTAAATGACTTGTCTCTGATGGGGTTGACTCTTCAGTAAGAGTAGGATTACCCCAACTTGTTTCGCTACTATCAGAACTGAGGGCATTAGGATCGTTATCAACAAATAAGCTATCTAGCGAACCATATTCAATCCTTAATCCATTAGTAATATTTTCTGGCGGATAAATAACACGATTAGTTCCAGATGACGTTATCTCTCCAGATGTTGTAGGGACACTATCACCAATACTCCTAATCTTCCACAAAAAGAGTTTATTATTTTTAACCTGATATATGTACTGGGTATTTGTTTGACTGCTCAAGGAGATGTATCCTCACTCACAATAAGGTTCCCAGTTAATCTGGAAATTTCTTTGTATTTATTATCATCTTCCGTGTCAAGTACTGATACGCTTACTAAGTTTACCATATCAGCTGGAATGTTATATTGATTACTAGTTCCACTCGTTGCTTTTGAAATATCCTGTTTTTTTACCCTGTGAGTCTTGGGAGCATTAGATTGAATAGCTGTATATGCATCCTTTAGATATGCAATAACTAGTTCCGTATCTGTAGTCCCAGCTCTTTCCATAATTTCTAATACTGTCATTGTGTGCTAGCCCTCTCTTCCCCTCGTTGCTCTACCTGTTGTTGTGATGGAGCAGATTGTCCTCCTGTTACAGCTCTTAACTCTGATGTTGCCCATCCATACAATGTTTGGGACTTTTGAAAATCTTCTGCTGAATTTCGAGAATATTGTTGTGCAATTTGCATCCTTACAGCAGCTGACTCTAAATGCCTTTTTGCTTTTTGCATATTGACATTAAAAGCTGCAGTACCTTCTTGAATTAAAGCTTGGAACTTTTCTAGCTCTGTAGAAACCTTTCTTTGATGTTCCTGTACTTTTGCACCTGCTTCAGCCTGGTACCTTCCTACTTCAGCACGATGTTGTTCTAATTCTTTTGTGAATGCCTGCACCGCATCCCTTTGTTCTCTGTCGTATGATGCTAATTCAGTTTGTGCATCTTGTGTAACCTTCCCTACCTGAGCCTGATAATCACTAACATCAGCTCCAAATTTTTGTATGGTCTTTCCAACTTCTTGTTGATACTTGGTAATATCCTGTTGATATTGTCTTAGTTTTGCTTCCCGCTCTGCATTTTGCTTATTAAAGTCATTCATATTATTTTGAATATCAGTACCATATTCCTGTAATTGCGCACCAATAATTTGCATCCTTGACGCTACTAATTCTGGGTCTTCATTTGTCAAATGTGTATTTGCATCTGCAATATCAGTAGATACACTAGTTGAAAAGTATGTAACCGATGGTAATGTCACCGTAGGAACTGAAGGCAACGCAGCCATTACTGGATTAGAAGGAACATTTTCAAGCGCCTTGGGAAGAGTAAATCCGCTTGGTGCATTGTAAGAAAACACAGGTTGAGATGGCGCGGAAGGCATCGAGAGTGTAGCCAAAGTTGGTAAAGTTGGAGAAACATATGTTGGAGCCTCAGAACTATAACTAGAAACCAATCCATCAACTGTTGTTAATTCTGTTTTTACAAGAATCTGATTTGATTCACTCTGTCTAAGGAAATCTAAAGAGCCAGCATACATAAGAACTATATTCTCATATTCTGCTAATACCCAACTATCTGTATTTTCGTCTACAACTGGAGGAGCCGCATATACAATAACTCCTTTCTGTATCGTTGTTGGATCAGGTTTTATCCAAATTTTACCTTCCAGTTTATAATACTTAGGAAATAAGGATGTTGCTCTATTCAAAGAACCACTGCTGTCTTCAAAAGCGTATGCCTGAGAGTCAGGTACTTCTTTTGCAATCCTCTTTACCACATTAGGGCCAGTTACAGTACCACCCTCATCTGGAGATACACTTGTTTCAGCCGTAGAACCATTTGACAATACTCCTTCTAATGTGAAAGTACTTGCGTCAGCAACTGTTGCTATCTGTGATTCTAATCCATTAAGACTAGTAAGTTGAGTAAATGCAGATAATTTTACAGTATCCGATACAGAAAGACCATGACTAGCTTTTGTAAACGAATATGCTGTACCTGCTGATGGGGTATTAGTAACTACATCTGTTAATGGAGATGATGGTTGTCTATAGACAGATAATATTTTATCATACGCTATTCCACTTCCATCTGAGTCAGTTACTTCTGAAGTAGAAGCCACAGACCATAGAAATTTCTCTGGAAGGGAATTAACTACCCATTTTGATGCTTGATTGAGATGTTCTACCAAAATCCTAGACTTACCACCACATCCACATAGATTATTTACTTTTTCCCAAAGTTTCATTCTACTCCTAAGTGAGTGAGTGCGTCCCCGCTAGGGAAAAGGAAGGAAACCCAGCAGGGACACATAACACTCGGATTGCTAGAAGGACTATTTATCTCTACTAGACTTTATTGCTAAGCCGCATTAACAGTAGCTTTTGTTGACCCGCTACAGTACCAGTATGTACCATCACAAGAAATATCAATCGTATCATTAATTGCGCCAGCACCTAATGTAAGAGATGATACAGTCTCATGAATGTCTCTACCAGTATTGGATGCGTGGTCAGTACCATAACTACCGTGATAGTAGATTAGGCTTGCACCACCAGATATCACATGCTCACTATCATCGCCACTAATAATAGTACAATGAAATCCTGCGAGAGAGCTTGATACAGTGGGTAAAGTCACAGTCCTTGCTGCACCAGATGGAATGAATACCTTACCAGAATCCTTGGCTACCAATGTCTTGTTAGCCGTTACAGATTCACAGTAATTATTATTCCAACCAGCTTTTGCACCTAGTTTAGCCATAATCGCTACCTCCTATTTCCAGATCGCGTGAGCTTCGGGCATTTTGAACTCAAAGCCAGCTTCTGTAAGGATCATATCCACTCGTTTGTCATCTCCACTATTTTCTAGAGAGCTAACACCGACATAGACAGCTGTGTCACGATTCATGCCATTTCCTACTAGAGGACGATATCCAACGTACTTCATGTTCATTGCGAGCATCTTCACTACAGAACCATCTAGGTGGATGTTACGAACAACATTCATATCACCATAAACAGTACTGATTCTTGTGAAGTCAACACCAAACATACTTCCGCGGCCTTGGGCTGCGAAATTGGAACTAAAGTTAGGACTCAATTCCAAACTATTGGAAAAGTATCCACTTAACTTATGTAACCAGTTATATGTTGAAGTATCACAGAAGAACAGTGTTGCGTTAGCATTGTTGTATCTAGGATCGAGGAACTGACTCATATCATCCAAGAAATCATCAGATGTTTTAGTTGATTCCGTTAAGGAGAATATGTTACCAGTGTTCAGTACAAAATCAATTGCACCCTGAGTGGTGTTCACTGATGAAGTACTGGCAGTTGGCGAATATTGAGCAGAAAATAGAGCAGCTTGCTCAATGTCCCACTTATGTTCAATCAGTTTGTCTTTCCAGATACGAGCCCATTCGTTAGGTTCGTACTTTAGAGCGGTCGCCCTTGCAGTATTCGTCATACCGAACTCAGAACGAAAAATCTGAGTTTGTCCATATGAGGTACTGTAAGGATTATCGTTCCACACTTCTCCGATCAGTCCTGATCCTTCAGCATGGGCACTTCCAACAGCGTATGTACGTCTTGATTCAAAGTGACCAGCAAGAGTATCACTAGTCGTCACTGAACCAGTACTGTCTACCGTAGTAGCAGTATTATGGTTAGTAGAATAAGCCGCAGCTGGTGCTGGACTAGATGGGACACGAACAACAGAACAAACTGCTTTAATCGTTTCCGCATTGTCAACACCATCTCCAACACTACCTAAGTCAATGTCAGTGTCTTGTGCAGCTTGTGATGTAACTCTCAGAATGTAGTAGTCTTTAGCTGCTTGATCCGTAGCTGAGTCTGATACATTCACTTTGAGTAGCATGCCAGGGACAACAAAATTAGGTCTTGTGCCAGATGCACCAATGTGGGCATCGACTTCCTGACCTATTTTATTTTGAATGTTACCTGCGGTGAGATAATCACCAGCAAGATAAACAGTCATAGTGTCTCCGACTGAAACACTTGTACTATCTGATGTGTTTGCTAGGATAGCTTCGTTTATTACAGCAGCCGATCCATTATGGAATCCGACTACGTATGCATATCGTTTATGCCACGAACCTCTTTTCTCGGTGTATTTAAATTGGGGATCATCAGTCGGCTGTTTTCCAATCTGACTAACCAGTCTAAAAAACGGAGTCTGATTAACTGCAAGTTCAGTGAACCTATCAGAAAAATCATATCTTCGTCTTGGGTGACCAGTTGAAAGACCAGAACCAGCTACGCGACCTGTTGCCCCTTCTGAAGTCGGTAGCCCACCTTGATTGGATACCGCCAGATATTTGGGGGATGTGTAAGCCATGTGTACTTACCTCCTACTTGTCTAGTTTAGCTGATAAGGCTTCAACTCCTTGATCTAGATGTAAGAGAGCATTGAATACTTGGTCATCTTGTGATGATCCAGTATCTATGTCTTGTGCGCCAGCTGAAGAGACACTGGCAGGTTTCTGCCTTACGTTCTTCATTTGCTGTGCGACTTCTTTTCTTGCATTGTCAGCAATCGTCTGATCTCTATTCTCTCTCGTATATAGATAATAAATATCATCCATTGTGAGAGAACGATTTTTAGCAAAGTCAACCATCTGTCCCATCTGATCGTCTGATAGATTGAACTTCTGTTGAACCTTTGATTGCTCATCTGCTCTTGCGTTTTCAAAGTTTTGGCGATTTGCATATTCACCTAACCTTTGTTGCACAAGACCATCTACGTGGGTATTCATTACCTTTGCAGAATCTGAGTTTTGATCTGAGATTGCTTCGTCATAATCGAAAATGAAGTCTTCGTCCAAGCCAAGTTGCTCCTTTAAATTACTAGAGGAGTTGACGCTTCCATTACCCTCAAAATAGTTACGCATGTGCTGAACTAAATTAGGGTCTTCTTTCATCGCATCGAGAATAGGTATATAAGGCTCTACATCATTAAGCTTGGAATTTAACTTCCTTGCTTCCGTAGTAGAGTCTCCATATCTCTTTTCCCAATCGTGCTCTTGTGTCTGGCCAGGGCTCTGACTTCCATCAAAGGTTGCTGGTTCTTCGGGAGAGAGCCTTACTTCTCCTTCAGATTGGTTATCATCAATTATTCCACTATTGACATCCTGATCTAATGAGTCCATAAACTCTTGAACGTCAAAGTTGTCACCTTCGGCAGGGCTATCTTTAGCAGGTTCACCTTCCATTACTGTATTTGCTGTCAATAGGTTATCTGTGTCAATTGGGGACATATTAATATTCTCCTTCTAATTTAACAAAAATTTTGTATTCTGGTCAAGACTTCTGCTTCTGCGCCTTAATTTTTTCTTGGTCTACTGCATTCTTGACCTGTCTTGTCATTTCTCTCTTCATCATGTCTAATTCCCCACGCAGCATATTCCTTAAAAACTTCTGTTGCGATTTTGTTTCACCTAAATCTCTATCTACTTCAGATTCTGCATCTTTTATCTTGGTTCTGATACCAGATTGTATCACCTGTCGAGATAATGTTTCGATAGTTCCGTCCCTGTCTTTCAATAAAGCCTCCATCTCTTCCAGCTGACTTTGAAGTTGTGTATAAACTGATTTCCTCTTTAAGATATTCTCTTTGCCACGAACATCAGTCTCAGCCAACATAGCAACATCATCAATAAGACCAGCTTGGAACCATCTGAAGTACTCTTCTAGTAGAGCCCATCTGTTTACTGGGAGTGTCGAGCCAGATACAATTCTCACGTCAAATCTTGCAGAAGCATAGTCCTTCCATTTACCAATAGCCGCTCCCATATCATTGTATATTGGAATGTTCATTTCAACTGTTCTTTCTTCCTGTAATGCACTTGGCTGAATAATTCTGAACACCTTATGTGCTGTATACGTGTTTTGCGCCATCTCCTTGAATACTTTTCCAAGATGTTCTAGAGCTGGCTCAATTGTTGATTCCATCCATGCCTTAATTCTTCGTGTTCCATATTCGTCAGCAGCTAATAGACCTCTATACGTTTCATGCTGAGTCCCCACATCACCTTGCATAGAAGAATATACACCAGATAAATACTCCATATCTGATCTTCCTACACTTGTGAGTTCAAAGAATGCCTGATTTAAGGGAAGAGGCTGGACAGGAGTAGGAGGAGCAAATCCTGATCTATATTTCAATAAAGCACCAGGCGCTGAAGAGTATTGTTCCCATTCCTCTTCTGGCACTGATCCTTCCTCATATAGCCATCTCAAGTTTGACGCTAAGTTCGCATTGTGGATCATGAGCTGGTGAGCTTTGTTTAATTCTTGTTGTTTACCAACTAAGGGACTAACAGCACTCATTGGATGAGGAGTACCTGTCCAAGTATACATAAATGGAACAATCGGATACTCAGTACATGGTAGAATCATTTCCCATAAAAGTACGCTATCTCCAATAGTGCAGGTGAGTTTTACTCTCGTATCATAAAATTTTATAGCTTCAACAATATTCTTCTGTCCTGCTTCTGTTGCGGCCAATTCTTTGTAAGCGTCTTCTGGAAGAACACTATTTTCAACTCTCGACTGAACATCTTCTATCTTTGATATAACAGACTGTCTATGTTGTTCAATAGTAACTTTTGCTTCCTGTACTGCCTTTTCTATTTCTAGAGCAGCTCTCTCTGGAATCATCTCTCCACGTTCTACAGCTTGTTGCACAGAAGCTTCAGTCTCCTTTACAGAGACTTCAGTTTCTTTCACAAAATTTTCTATCTCCTTCTCAGCCTGCTCTCTAATCTCTGCCATCTCTTGCGCAGAAGGAAGAACCTTGATGAAAACATTGTAGTATGGAACCTTGACCTTTTGATATGTCTCGAAGATTTCAAGCATTTCATCTTCTTCAGCCGTCAGGGGATCATATGCTTGTATTCCCACCTCATCAGGAAGAATAGCATCAGATGTTCCTAGATTTCTATCAGAGAACATTACCCCACCTCTACTTGACATTGTTTGTCCTTCCGCTTTCTTAATCTTTCTCTTGTAATCTGGATAAAGAGACATTAACTGTGTTTTTGTTAAATCCTTTTTGATGATTACATAGGAAGCGTCCCTAAAGAGGAAGTCAGTACTCATAGGATCAACAAATACATCAAACGGCTCAACTCTCTTGAGTATAACCTCTCCCATTCCCTGATCTAAATCAGGATTAACATCAACTAAGAAAAATCCTACAGACTTTGTTAGAGCGTCCTGTATGACATGACCATAGATAGATTTCCCATTAGAAAGATACCAGCAATAATCAGCAATATCTGAGTGGACAGCCGCCACATCAGTATCAGAACCTTCACTACCGACCGCTTGCCATCTTGGATCATTAGCAGAAACAAAGTATTTCATCATCTCAATAACAGGAGTAATCCTGTTAATAATGAAACTTGGCATGCCAGAGGATTCTATCGCATCTCTTTCTGCGCCAGTTAATTGTTCGTTAAGATAGAAGTCATACCCTCTTTGATTAACCTTCTGCCACTTTTGCCTAGAGCTTCCATTAGATTGCTCCCAAAGCCTTTTATTAATATCGGCTTTCTTTTTGTCGCTTTGTCTAGGCACTCTATCCTCTATAAGCTAGTAAAGTCGCATTAGAGTTGGTATGATTCACTACCCCTGAGAAGCTTCCATAGATGATGTCACCAGGCTGTAAGAATACAGACGTTAAATCATCACCCTCATTACAAGCGGCTGTTAACTGACAAAACTGACTTGCATAAGCAGTAGAGCCAGGAGTTACAGCGGCTAGACATTGTAGAGCAATCCATACACCAGCTCTCCCATTTTCATCTGGGGGAGACTGTGTGGTTGAATCGTGTTCTCCAACAACATCAAATCCAGCTTGTCCTAACTGAAGGTTTAGTGCTTCTGAGGTAGTATACTTATGTACCCCGTAAACTATTGCCATTTTTCATTCTCCTACGTTATTCTCTTATTTCAAAATGTGGAAGGTCATCGAACCTATTGTCTTTGACTTCGGTGTCTCTATCCCAGTCGCCGCCCCAACGAATTTTTAATCCCATTTGCGATGCGATGCCCAGAACAAAACCACCAAAGTAATGAAACCTGTCGCGATCGCTCCAGTCGATAGGGTAAGGAGCCACATCCACGGCTTTTGAAGGATCAGCATTATGCTTACCATCAGGATAACGAAGTTTACTTCGTCCCGCGTCATATGCTTGGTTTTGCTCTGCTTCACCTCTATGCCCTTGAATCACCGTACAATCAAAATATTTTATAACTTCTTTGAATAAGTCTTGAAGTCTATCATCACAAGTTGCAAGTCTTTTCTTAGACCTTTTACCAAATCTAGGCATGCATAGACCACGGGTACTTAAATGCTCGTATCATTGGAATACCTTCAATTCCCATATCAACCAAACTTTCCAGAGAATATCTTTTCGCAGGAATCTTTCTACGTTTGGTGACTTCTTGCCAGATAGACTTTGTAGGGCCTTTATTCAAAGAGGGGTCAGTACCATTACTTGCCCTAGTAGATAGTCGATTATTAAAGTAAGGTCGTCTTACAGCTAAGCTATTATCCAATTTTTCACCTTTTTCTTTGGTTTTCTCCACGTTTTGTCCTTTTTCTGGGCATAATTGGGAGGAAAAGCGTGCAGATTTGCATAATAAAGTCCCTCTATGGTATCGTCATGTGCCATTCTGGGGCCGAATGTAAGGATTTCATGCGTTAAATCAAAGTGGTTATCCCTCAAAAAGATGCTTCCCATGCTAAATCTACCAGCAAGTCCACTATAAATGCGGTTTCTCTTTTGAGTTCCACCAGGCTTTTGAGGTATTATCGACAAATTGAACCTATTCAATCTTCTCTTTTCATCGTTCATCGCTTGGAATATAGACCTATTCATTGCTACGTCTTCCACAGTCGCACTAACACAATGATACTTATCATACAATCCAATGATATGATCTACAACACCTTTCTTTCCGAATACTGTTCCGTCAGGTGACTTTGATCCGATGGTTGGGATACTTCTATGCCGTTCATATTCGAGTACGAATAGATTATTATTTGTGTCCACACCCACAACCATAATGACGCTGAAATCAGACTCTTTAGTATCAATATCAGTAGCAGGGTCACACCCGATAAATGTATGGATAGGTGTCTTCTCTCCGTCTTGTACGATATAGTTAATGCCTTCGATATGCTCATAAAATCCACTCCAATGCTTAATGTCTGAACGCTTCCACATAGCGTCCTCTTCACTCATGACTTCCATCATGTACTCTTGATAGAACTTAGATGGCTGGCCTGAATCTCTATAGAATTTCTTCTTTTCTATAAGTTTTTCCTTATTGAAGAAACTGGGCCAAAGCGGAGTCCCGTCTGGAAGAAAGGCTTTGTACGTAACCATGTTCCAAGAGAAAGATTTTTTTTCTTTAACCGCTTGCTCGTAGCCTCTGAGCAAGTTATTAATAAAACTGTCGAAATGTACAGGAGTCCCGTTAACACGAAGCCTACCAGTGTGAGGCTCCAGAGCAGGATAGACAACAGCCGTAACAAGATTTGCATTTTTAGCCCTCGCATCATGAGTTATTGTATTTGCCTCATGTTCAAAGTCGTCAAGAACAATGAGGTCGTATCGTTTATGAAGTTTTGCGCCACCACGTATGCCAGCAACATTACTTTTTGAAATTAGTTTACATCCATTTTTCAATTCAATATCTTCTTCTGTCCATTTTTTACCTCTCATTGCTCCGAAGTAGTATTTAATTCTTTCGTTGTAATCAAAGTGGTGTTTAATGTAATCCATGTTTCCTACGGACAACTTCTGAGTCGCACTTACCCACGCATAGAATAAAAGTTCCTCAGAAAAGCAAAAATCTTTAAGTATGGATGCTTTTGTCAGTACAGTCTTGCCATGACCACGCGGCACGATAATAGCAAGTTGCTTACAGAGTTTATCATCTATCAGGTCAGCGATCTCATAATGGAATGGAGGAGTTTCTGATCTCTTAAAGTCGTCAGGTAGGAATAGTTTACCAAAAGCGATTAAATCATTCTTCGCCAGTTCCAGCGTCTGTTCCGCTTCCGTTATCTTCTGGCTGTTTACGTTCATATTTCTTTTTTAAATGTTCCTCATATTCTTTCTCATTCCCCATAAACTCGATATACTCTTTAATCTCCTGTTGCTGAATGAGCAAAATATTATATATTCTATCCATTCTAATTCGTAATGCTTTAATTGACCTAATGATGTCATGCTTCGATGTTGTCGTCTTGTTCTTCATGTCCCACCAATTCTGGAATTTCTATGTGATCGATAATAGACCTTATCCATTTAACTCTTATGAAATCATAATCTCTACCACTCACCAGGCCAGAATAACTTATCTGTTTTGATATTCTTTTTAGTTCCTTAATTGACTTCCCAAGATTAAGACCTGACGCATCATATTTTGCTAGTTCGTCCAACACTTAACACTGTCCTTACTAAGCTCGATAGTTACCCATCCTGTTCTTACTATTGTATACAAAGAGTATCTCGCATATTCTGCGTATCTAAGAAAACTCCCACCTCTGATATACCATCTCCTGTGAAGAGTCTCCTCATCATTCTCAACTTTGATGGAGTCAATAGGTTTCGCATAAAGTTGATGATTGTGACCCAGAAAGAAAATATCTCCCTGACTGTATATCGAAGATAGCTTATCCAACTCCAAATCGCCATTCTTAGCTCCACTCTTGCCATGCCCACTTACGAGATACCACTTTTTACCGCCAACTGTGATAATAGAGTAGCCTGGTAGTCTATAGTACGGAACTCCCATCTCTTTTGCAATAATACGAGATACATCATAATCCAATAGTCTTACACTTCTCAGATAATCATGGTTTCCACCCCTAACGAATAAACACTTGTCGATAATTGGTGCAATTAAGTCCATAAACGCTAAATGCTGTTCTTCTGGATTGATGTATTGACCTCTCTGGCTGATTTTATAGTTAGGTGGTATACATTCCAATATATCACCATTACCAAACCATAATGCATTGTCATCTTCGTAAATCATCTTGATAACTTCACGAAATTTATCTAGATCAAACTCGTTAGCACCAAGATGTATATCTGTTAGACCATGAACTCTGATAGTTTCATCTGACTTATGCTCATATACCTTACCAGGCTCGATCAAGCTGGAATCTAGCTGGATATTCTCCATAGGAACTGAAAAGTGTCTCTGGCATGATTTGCATTGAAATATCTGAGCAGTTTTATTAGTACCATCTTTTTTGATCTGATACGATGAACATCTTGGACATATCATATTATTCAGACTCCACTTCTTCTAACATTGGACGTTTTGCTTCATCTATCTCTTCTGGCGAGAACTGTTGCATCATTCCATAAATACCCATCTCAACATTCTTTTTCTGTGGAGCTCCTAGAGTACCTATGGCTTTTCCCAGCTCTTTAGTCGATTGTAAGACAATATTTTCATCTTCAGAACTTTCACATAGAATTTTTAAGTTGTTCAAGACGTATTGATGGTCAATACCCATGCTTTTCGCAACGTCCATTACAGACTTCTCAATCTCTTTCATTACTCTCTCCTGTTTAAGTAAAATTACAGCTTTCGCTCTTGCCTTCTGATCTGGCATGGAATTTCCGAATGAAGACTGGTAAGCTGCTACTACTCCATGGCCAGCCGCTACACTTGTTGCAAATAGTCTCTCTTTTTTTGTAACTGTCTTTCTTGATCTTAATCTCTTGGCTGGAGTACTCTTTTTTCCTGAGAATGTATATCTATCTTTGTGCTTACTGAAGTCTGAGTCCATAGAACTATCTTTTGTTTTGATAAATGTTCCAACAACTGTTCTTACCCATCCTTGAGCATATTGGTAATTCTTTGAGTCATTAGGATGTTTAATATCTGATACTTTTAGCAACTGAACTACCTTCCCATCATCAGAATATACCCAGTCCCCTTCTTGTGCGTCTTTCCAATTTGAATGGATAGGAGGAGCCTTCCCTTTATCGAAATGCTCTGCATATTCCTCAGCATTGTCAAAGACGTAGTGCCGATTCCCCTTAATTACTCTTGAATCCACCTGATCCAGCTAATGTTTGAAGCTCTCTTATCTGTAAGACTAGGTTATCTATCAAATCGTTTACCGCAATAGGGATCGTGTATATCATACCATCTATCTCAATATTCACAAGTGACTCCTCATGAAATAGAGTGGTATCTACGTCAGGATCACCGTTTCCAGCATCGCGCTCATTCATGCCATAAATCCTTCTTTAAGATTATATCTCTCTCCCCCCCCTATAATCCCCCCCCTCTCTCTTTTTGAGCATGGGTATCATTCCTCTACTTTTTCTTCCTCTTCCTGTGATTCCTGCTGTTCTACCTCTTCTGGCTCTTCTTCGCCTGCCAGAGGCTTATTCGTAACACCAGTGTGACCAGAGGGCTGTGCGATGTCTTTTAGCATTACTACGCCTTTGTGTGCCATATCGTAATCTCCTTATTTGCCCCTAATATACCCAGAAAACCCAAGTGTATCAAGAAAAATATACACCAATGATATATGGCCATATACACTCATGGAAACAAAATTGGTGGGAAATGGAAATCCCACTTTTCGTTAAAAGGTTAATTAACCAAAAGGAGATTCAGATGGCAGGATTAATGGATACTATCTTGTTGTTAGTTAGAGGTTGGGCAGAACCCGTGGTATTCTTCGACAAAGGTGAGGAATATGAATGGGGTGGACGCAAGTTCATTCGCCTAACAATGGCATCCAACGGTACTACCAAGATTGCATTTCGGTGTGACCAATTGCAGGACGCATACGATAAGTGCAAGGGATTCGATGATGTCAAGACCTCTGATGGCAACGCAACCACATACGTCAAAGTCTGATTGATGTGGGATTGATGGGGGACTTCTAACCCCAGCAAGTTCGTATAAAAACGTAACTATGCCTTAATCGGATGAATCACTATAATCGGAGTCAGTCCCGTAACTTCGTTACTCGGTTTGAGTTAAACCCCAATACGGGCAAAGTTTGACTAATACATACACAAATCCCATTCACTTGGGTATAAACATAGGAGACACTATGAAACTATATAAAAAGTTAACTAAGAACGTAGTATCGTTAGTAAATAAGTACGCCAATCATAAGTATTGTATGTTCGCAGATACATTTGAAGACTACGAAACAGATGAAATTATAAACTTTCTTTGCGATACAATTACTGGAATGGAGCAAAGACTTGGTAAAGAAATAAAAGATTTAAACAAGACACTTCACAGAGCAGTCCAAGACGCAATAGATACAGGTATATCTGGTAAAGGTAGATACACGACAGTAAGAGATTATATCCATGACGCACAGGAGGCACTATGAGATTATACTCAGGCATATTCTTTGACAACGGGTTACACATAACATATCACTTTGACCCTCCTCATCCATACTTACCAACAGAAGTAAATGAAGGTGATGAAGTAACAGTAGACATCATTGGAATTGTACTTAAAAAAGAGTTTGGTGTTGCACAATGCAGAGTTGGATATAAATGGTTCTATGATGTAGATGTTGATGAAGATGGGCCTTTTAAAGTAGATGACTCCGTCAGTCATAAATATCTAAGACATCAAAAAGATTCTGATGTACCACTTCATATGACTCTTTATACTGATAAGAATACAAGGCCAGTAGAGACAGGAAGATATTTGAAGAAGTATCCAGAAGAGATACTTGAGATGTATGGTTACGCAACACTAATAGGTAAATGGGGGTATTTTGACAAATGAGAGCATATAAAGCACCAAAGCCACTCACATCCGAAGAGAAGGGTAAGTTATTTGATCGTTATCTCAATGTAATGGAAGACTATTACGACAGGCGGGACTTATACAAAGCAGGTTTAATATCATGTCCATATAAATGGAAATATGAATTGGTTGAGTGGTATTTATTCAGATTTGGTGGTTCTGAACGCAAAGCATTGAAGATGAGTAAGAAACAACTCTATGCAATATGGTACAGACTAGCAAGGGAGGACAGATAACCATGCCTAACAGAAAAGCAAAGAATAGAAAGCAGACCAGACGTGAGAAGAATGAATACTTGAGTAGACATGGCAGAACGCCATCACAAATCAAACGTAAACTAAAAAGAAGGAGAATAGAACATGGACTATAAAATCATGAATGAAGTCACATTTGGGACACTATTTCTTATACGTGGACTACCAGGCGCGGGTAAAACAGAATTTGTAACGGATACAACTCGCACTGTTGATCTTGAGACAGGACATACACAACAAATAGCAACAGATCACTACTTCTACATTGATGGTGTGTATGAATTTGATCCAGCAAAACTTGGTGAGAACCACCAAAGGTGTATAAATCAGGTTAAAGAGTGGATGGAAGATAATATATGTTATGAAGTATTAGTACATAATACTTTCACTCAAGAACGTGAAATGGAACCATACTATGTACTGGCCGAGAAGTATAACTGGCGTGTGTACTCTATCATTGTTGAGAACAGACATGCTGGTAAAAGTGAGCATAACGTACCAGATGGTACACTCAATGCGATGAAAGAAAGATTTGAGGTGCAATTATGACCGCACCATACATAAAGAACTGGAAACTTCGTGAAGGTTATCCATTTGACCCCCAGAGTGTTAAAGAGATAGCAGAATTGTCAAAAGAAAATGGTAATGGATGGTGGTGGTACAAGAATGCCTCTGGCAGACTTAAATCAAAGTCTACTCCTTCTGATATGTATAAGAAGAAGAAGCCACAAGGTGGCCGTATGAATCTACAAGGTTATCCCAGAGGTTTAAGATGAGGCATATAAAAAAGAGATGTCCAAAGTGTAATAGCGATTTTAGAACAGATTATAAATCAGATACACCACCAGTAAAATGCTGTGTGAACAAAGACTGTGATCTAACATTCCATGAAGGAGAATGGGGAGTGAAATTCGTACCCTTCGTACCAGAATGGGAAAGAACTAATAAGGAGAAATAACTATGGTATGTGAACTATGTCAAAAGAACCCATGTCAATGTGCAGATAAATTTAATGATGTAGATGCTGACTATGAACAAGCTCTAGCAGATGAAACATCTAAACTATCAAGAACGATGGAAGACATTCTAATAGATTTAATTACTGTACACTATAATCACGACAAATTGATGTCTGTAAATGATTTTGATTCATATTGCATACTAGCAGAAGAAACCTACAATCAGGAGAATGGAGAAGTATGAATCTTAAAAAAGTAAAACACAGCGATAGAGACCCAATTTGGAGGCCGATGTGGATTCCTGGCCCAACTATTCTTGATGGTCATAATCATTGGAGAATAACAGGATATAGGAACACAGATACAAATGTCTACTGCTGTAAATGTAACAGATACACAATAGTTACAAATATGTACGCAGATTTGGATGGAAAGCCTTTTCAATCGTATTACTGTAAATTTTGTAAACAAAGGAGTGAAGAATGAGTACTAAATGGCACGTATGGAAAAACGCAGATCACTTCTGGGGGAACAGTACAACTCTAGAAGAGATTGGACACTGTAGAACACTTGCAGTATTATCAGCATTTGAAAAGTATCGAATGCGGTTTTGGTGGTATAGAGTGCTTAAATGGTTTGGATTAGAGTCATGAATGTTAATAAAATAATCAAGAGAAGAGGATTAGATGGCAAAGTGTTAACTGAGCAGGATATTATGGATCACAAGAAACTTCTCAAAGAATGTGGTCTTCCTGATACTCTCAATGACACTGCATCACAGGAAACACTTGAGAAGATATATCCTCATCTCAAGAAGACTAAAGCTGAAAAGGAGATAAGTATGAATGATAAATATATCACGCCACGTTCATTTTCAAATATGCATACAATTGATAGAAAATGTCCATTGTGTGAGGGTGAAATAATGTCTGTTGAATTTGGTAGTACAGAGTCAGATGAATCAGAAGAGGGAGAAATGTGTCGGAATCCTAAGTGTGAATATGAGGAGATATACAATGACAGAAGATAAACCACTGCCAGCAAATGCATATGATAAAAAACCTTTAATACAAAAACTGCAACAACAACTAAAAGAAGCAGAACATATAGTAAAAGCTGTTTTAATACGTAAAAATTATGTTACTCCCACATACTTATGTAGAATGTCTGAAGAGTATGCTGAGAAATATAACTTAACGCTGTAAGCCATGGTGGCTCAGCATTTCATGAAACCCCTTAGCCAATGAGGTGGATAACATGATAAAAAAGGAAACGTCAAAGGAGGAGAGAATGAAGAAATTCACTAAGACTGGAGTCATTTACAAGACGAAGGACTATGATCTCTTCTCTTTCTTTGATGAAAACCGAGACAGGAAACCAGCACATATCTCTAATTTGCGTAAAGCAATTAAAGATCGCGGGAACCTGACAGAAGTGTTCACAATTATTGTGGACAAGAAATTCAGAATCATGGATGGTCAAAATAGATTCATGGCTCTGAAGTTGGACAAAGGAACTGTCTATTTTCAGATTACTGATAAACTGACAATGGATGAAGTCCCTAAAGCCAGCGCTCTCAATAAGAGATGGTTATTGACCGACTATCTCCGTTCATATGTCAAACGGTACAATAATGGAGAACACAAGTTCTGCCAGTATGCACAGTTTGAGGGTTATATGAACAGATGGGGATTCAGCCCCAGTGTCACTATGATACTATTACATGGTGACAGAAGTCAACCAACTGTGGAAACCTTCAAGGATGGAACATTCAAAATCGCACGTAAGTGGGATTGGCTTGAATCCTTCGCTGAAGATGTACATTCCTTCGCTAGATGGATAAACTTCTATACACACAGAAGTTTTGTGGTTGCCTACATAATGCTATATACTCATCCTGATTATAGTCATCGCAAGATGTTACAGAAGATGCAGTATCTGTCAAGCAAGTGTGTGAAACAGCCTGATACCTTCGCGTATGCAAGAATGTTGGAAAGCATTTATAATCATAAGTGCCAAAACCCCGACAGGATTAGCATAGTTGCAAGATACTGGACTATTGACGGCAAGCCAATTACGCTGTAGTCGTCTTTAAAGAATACCTACCCCGAAATCTCATTCCTTACCTCGGATTATAACAGAAGACTAGCTCCTTCTATACGAGAGAGTAGGGGTAGTTATTTTTATGTATAAATAGATAAACAGAAAGGAACCATCACTATGATAGAGATAACGAGTAATGACTTTGAATCCTATGAAGGAGTCAGAGAATATGGCAAATGGAATATGTTCGATCCAAACGCTCGCAAAGCAACTGGTCTCGAAAAGGATGTTTATATAACAATCATACGTCACTATGACGAGTTAAAATCCAAGTTCGGGAAGGAGGAGCAGCCATGGGCTTCGATGTATATGGACTAAACCCGATCAACCCGAATAATCTTATAAGACCAGAGTACCCAGGCTGGATAGATATGGAATCTGGTGGTAAACCAAAGAAACTTACAGAAAAAGAACGAGATAAGTGGATAGAAGATGCAGACAAATATGAAGAAGCTGTTCCAGGCCACTATTTTAGAAATAATGTATGGTGGTGGAGACCTCTGTGGGAGTTTGTGTGTGAAACTTGCGATCATGTATTAACAGAAGAGGATATGGAAATGGGTATGGAAAACTCTGGACATGAAATTAATAAAGCAAAGGCTGAAGAAATTGCAAAAACATTAAAGAAACATCTAAGCGATCAATCAGCAAATCTTTATCAAGCAAACAGAGACGCAGAGATAGAGAGCCTACCCTTTGTCGACTGTGATATATGTGACGGCACGGGATATAGAAAACCACCACCAGAATCAGGAGCTGGACATAAAGATTGTAATGGATGTAACAGCCAATACAAAGACCCAAATGTCCCAGTTGGAAAGAGATTAATGTGGGCAGCTAACTATGCATTTGACGTAGAAAATGTCGCAAATTTCGCTACTTTTTGTGAAAACAGTGGTGGATTTGAGATATGTTAATTAAATTAAATAGCGAGGAGAGATCACAAATGGCAGATAATATCGTAGTTGATGAACTGGTAGCATCTACTCATCACTACTCTGGTACAGCTAATGGATATAATTGGAATTGTGTAGTTACTAACGATGGTCTCAACCATTGGGTTGTTGAATCTATAGAATGGGATAATGAAATACCATTCAATAAAAAGGAAATTACCAGACTAGAACAGAGAATAGCAGATGTTATTTATGCTGTACACCAGTATACTTATCCTATGTGTACAAATCTCGCAAGTTCTATTCCAGAAGGATTTTCAAAAAGGGAGAACCAAGCATGAGTACAAATATCGAGGACATTTATCATAACTATCTAACTGACATACAGGAAAAGAGGAACAAACAACGTAGAGACAGAGATGAATATAGAACATGGTTCGGTGCATCGAGTGCTGGCAGTTGTTATAAGAAGCAGTACTATCGTGTAAATGGATATGAAGAAAAGATGCCAAACTCTCAGTCTATGAGAAATATGAGAGTGGGAACAGTTATTCATGATGATATAGCAAAATCAGTGGAACATCATCTATCAAAGTGGAGAAAGGATGAGTTCCCAATCCTCGTAGAATACGAAATAACGATACCTACGTATAAAGTGATAGGTCACCTCGATATTGCGTTTTTCACTCGGGAGGATGGATATACGACAGCTCATATACATGATCTGAAGACAGCTCACAGTTTCAAATGGAAGAGAATGTTTGGTATAAAGAAGAATAGAGAAACTAATCCATCTGAAAATTATGAACTACAACTAGCTACGTATGCTATTGGTCTGGAGTGGTTCGATAATGAAGCCTGTGGAGTACATATAGATTTGGTACGTATGTATCTAGACTATTTCAAAAAAGATAATGCTGCAATCAAGACAGTAGAAATAAGTAATGATTATATTCATAAAGCAACTGATTACTGGAAAAATTTACTTGAAGAACTTGATGGCGTGACAAGTCCAGATGATCTAGTTCCCACTAAGGATATTGGTGTTCCCTTTTATAATTGGGAATGTAGATATTGTGGGTTCTTAGACATCTGTGATACACCACTAGCTAATAAGGAGAAAAAGGACAATGGCAGTAAGTAGTAAAAAGGAAGAAACCTCGGTAGCCATAGTAGGAGACTCACGGGTTGAAGTATCTCTTGACGCGGTTAAGAAGATACAAAAATCCATTACAAGAAAACATAAACGTGTCTCAAGGATAGAAACCCCCAAAGCTTTTGTTAAAAAGAAACAGGGATTTGACTATACTGAGTACAGTTACATGCGTGATGTTGCCGACAAGGAATATCCAGGCTGGAGTTGGACTATAATCAACACTCAGTTCGTTGGAGACACAGCATTTCTTGTACAGGGTAGACTAAAGTGGTTTGATGAGGGTATATGGAGAGAAGGTGATGTCACAGCGGCACATCGAATCCAGAAACTCACATCATCGAATGAATATTCTGACGTTGGAAATGATGTAAAAGCAGCCAATACAGATGCAATCAAAAAGGCTATGAATATGTACATGAATATTGCTGATGATGTATACAAAAACATAGTGGAAGATATGGAACTAGCTGATGACCAAGTAGAAGAAATGGTTCGACTAGCTGGAACTATAAGCGATGACTATAAGATCAAAGTTGGCAGAAGTATCCAAGAAGGTAATGTCAATGCACTCAATTATAAGGGTTCATTGGCAAAACTAAGGAGGATTGCAGATGCGCAGTCGTAGCATAAACTTCGATGAAGGACTATTGCAAGAAGGTAAGGTATATGCCGTAGGAACTAATGACGGCAAAGAGTTCAGAAGGGTCGTATACGGTGGAACCAGACTTATGAATGGTAAACCTATGATGATCTTTAAAACGGAAGATAACCTTCAACTCTCTGTTAATCCCAGCTTTCATACATACACGCTGGAAGAGATACAGATGGAAGAAGATCAACAAAAAGGAGGATAACGATGGGCAAACTAACAGTAGATCAGGCTGACTCACTTCAAAAGAAGGGTGTTCTCACTAAATCAGCAAGAACCAAAATGCAAAATGAAGGGCTGATTACTGAGAAGAAACAAACGAAACAGTACTATATAAAGACTGGCCCTAATCAATTCAATAAACCACAAATGTATATTGAAGGTATCAGGGGATTGACTGTAAGTACAGAAGGACAATCAACTATCAATACTTTAAGAGAAGAATGGCAAAGTCTTCTCAAAAAGCACTGTGTCACTAGCACAGAGGTTAATTCAAAAACAACAAAATGATGAAAGGAGTCATACAAGATGCGTACAAGTAAAGCTACATTCGATCCTGCTCAGTCTCAATTTATACCAATTGAGTCTGGCACATATCCTGCCCATATAACGGGAATCACAGAAAGAGAGGTTAATACTAAAGTTGGACAAGCAACAGTATTTAATCTCACATACAAAGTAGCAGACGAAGCTGGTAAAATACAGCAATCCGTCTGGGAAATGGATGGGTTTGAGTACAAAACAGACAAGTCTGGAGCTAAAATCCCTGTAGTTAATGGGGATGGCACTCAGAAGACTGCTGAGTGTACTCACATAGTTGGAAAAGAGTTCGGAGACAAAGGATATTTTGTTTTCTCTGATTCAGCTCTTTCTGGCAGGAATCGGAAATACTTCAACCTTCTCAATCTTCTTAATGTAAAACTAGAAGAAGAGGAGGATGAAGGTGTTAAGGTACAACGGTTAGTACTTCTAGATGAAGAGGATGTCGTAGGCAAACCTGTCTATGTCAGACTCTCGCCTGAAAAGTACGTCACCAGAAACACCAAGCATCTCCCAGAAGCGGAGCAAGACTGGAGAACAGCTTGGAAAGTTGATAGAATAGACAAATGGCCAGATGGTCAAACTCTATCAGCGGATGAAGTCGAAGGCGACATACCGTTCTAACCCTACCTCGCCACTGGGATGTGGTCTAATGGCAAGACACTCGGCTGTTAACCGAGAGGATGTAGGTTCGAGTCCTACCGTCCCAGCAAATTAAGGAGAATAGTATGAAAATATCTGGAATATGTTCAAGACATGGATACTACAAGGGTGAAAAATGCCCTAAATGTAGAAAAGAGGAGAAAGGTGATGAGAGTAAAAGTAAAAAAGGTGTTTAATGGATATGTCTCTGTGCGAGACTATGTTGTCAAGAAATGTGCAAATAAAAGAGAAGATTTGCTCATAGAACATGATGATAAATTTATGAAGATTCCTTTCTCAACTTTAATTGATCCAAGTAGTCTGCATACTAAAGAGTTCATTAGCAAATACGATGGGAGTAAATATACTCTCAATGACTTCAAATGGAACCCTGTGGACGAATCTCAG
This sequence comes from uncultured archaeon, assembly GCA_937890045.1. The sequence continues at coordinate 13,967 of CALBXV010000218.1, read as the reverse complement.
CTTGATATTTGGGATTAGGATAAGTATATTCTGTTAAGGGGAGAGCGGCTCGCTAACCTCTATCGTGACCCTTCTCAATCTCTTCTCATCTGAGCTGCTCTCCTCTTGGTGTCTCTAATAGTAACCTTAATATAAGGAGCAATAAAAATGGATGGAGTAACAGTAGTGAAACTAAATGAATTGGAATTAAATATAATCCACAATTTGCTAGATAACTCAGAACATAAGGCACATGATCCACACGTCAGTTCTCTAGAAAAAGATTTTAAACAAATTATCGAAGACTATAAAGAAGCAAAAGGTGAGGCTCTAAAAGATAGAGCTGAGGGTCGACTGGGCCCACTCTGCTACGACTGTGATTAGTGAAGCTAATAGAGCTTCACACTTTAAAGGTTGGTGATAACTTTGAAGTAAGAGGAATGAGAGGTGTTCTTCTCTCACTCTCTGTAGGCTTTGCAAAAGTATACTGGTACAAAGTACCAAAGTTCGATAGTGGATTCCCCGAGACAGATAAAGAATTAAGAAATTTCTATTATAAGAAAAAGATGAATATTGCGCCTGGCGCAATGGTTAAAAAGGTAAGAAAAAAAGGAGGCTCTTATGGGTCATTCAGCGTGGATACAATACTTAGCGGCAAAAAGGGCTAGAGATCAGCTCGTAGAATATATGACAGATGTTCTAGACTGGTCTTATGCAGAACAGTGTGCCGATGAAATAATAGCAGCTCAGGAACATCTAGAAGAACTGGGCATCTATCCGCCACATGAAGAAGCTATTAATAAGTGGGATGATTGATGTCATTTAAATGTCCCAAATGTGGTGAATTGATAGAGGGAGTGCATATTAGGTCTACTGGCAGATATGACTCTTCAAAGAGAATAATAGAACTGCTTTCCCCGAGAAATGATGGACTTAGGAAACTTCTAAAAAAGCTTCACAAAGCAATATCTAGAAGTATTCCATCAGATAGTGATAAGATGTCTTTTCTAAAGTTTCTTGAAAGAATAGATGGAGTAGAAGATGACAAGATAACATGGGGAGTAAATCTATATCTCTCAAAAGAATTTCGATATGAAGGTAAGGGATATAACTACCTTGCTGGCATAATAGATAGACATAATCTCGATAGAGATAAGCTAAAAGCGTATGAGCGCCTGAGATATGGCTCTCCACCACCGATAACCAAAATAAAGGAGAAAGATGATGAAGTATAGTATGGGAAACTTCCCTGTGACAGAAGTGCCAATTGAGACAGAAGGACTGACTAATTCAACGGACTACAAGTTCATAGTAAGATGTGATACATCACAAGTACTAAGTTGCATGACAAAGGAATACAAATTAGTAACAAATCAAGAAGTAATTGATGCTTCCTACAATATCATGAAAGAGGCAAAAGCCACAATGTCAGAAGTAAGGACATTTGGTGGTGGAGCCAGAACTGTATGGAAATGGAAGTTTCCAGATAGTGTTGAAGTAAAGAAGGGAGACTTCATCAATCCCGAAATCCTCATTAAGAACAGTTATGATGGATCAACACAGGTAAGTCTTCTTGCTGGACTGTGGAGACAAATATGTTCTAATGGTATGGTCATTGGTAATACAATAGGATACAACTCTAATCGACATAGCATATACAATCCTAATCTGGATAAGCTCCCAGAGATTATCTATGATATGGTATCATTTACTAAAGACGTAATACAAAATGAACTAGGATACTTGATTAGTACTGAACTGAAAAACAAAAATAATATCTCTAAAGTTGTAGAGATGTTCCCACAACAGGTTATAGAACAATTAGTCAATTATCTCGCTGCAAAAGAGATTAAGACATATTGGGATTTACTTAATGCCTGTACTTGGGTAACTACCCATGCCATGAACAGATCACAGGAAAGTACCTTCAAATTGGAGAGTACTATATATCCTAAGATCAAAAAGTGGGCAAATGAAGAAATAGCCCAGGCATGAGTACTTCCGAATGGCAGAGATGTCCTGTCATTATACCATATTTGGGGGGGAAGTTTGAACTGAGTAGAAAACTGGTTCCTATGCTTCCCCCTCATACAAGGTATATAGAAATGTTTGCTGGCGGACTGTCTATGTTCTTCAGAAAGAAGAAGGTAGAATGGAATGTGGTGAATGACTTTGATAATGATGTTGTTAATCTATATATTTGTGTAGTAGAAAGATTTAATGAATTAGCATCATATATATATTGGTATCCTAGAAGTCGTACCTTATTCGATGAGATAAGGAAAGAGATTCATTCTGGGAAAACAATAGATATTCCTGATCCTAGAAGGGCTGCGAGATACTTTTACTTAATAAGAACTGCCTTCAATAAAAGTGTTCACGGTGCCTTCTCTAAGCAACCAAAGAAGGATTGGGGAGATCAATTAACAGAAGAGCTGAAACACAGTAGAACATATTTTGATGGAGTTACTATAGAAAATATGGACTTTAGATTACTTGCAGAAAAATACTATCCAAGACAAAACGATTGCTGGTATCTAGACCCACCCTATGTGGTATCTAAGAGAGGTGATTATTATTACCACGGATTTACAGAGAAAGACCATGAAGACTTAAAAGATATAGCTGACATTATAGATAGCAGTGGAGCAAAGTTCATGATTAGCTATGATAGTGATGAATGGATAAAAGAATCTTACAAGCAATATAATATACAGGTAGTTAAAACAAAGTATGCTGGAGCGACAGAATCTAGAGAAAAACTATTCGAGGAACTTCTCATAACGAACTATGAGACAGTTACACAGGAAACCCTAAATCTATAAGGAGAGCAAATATGGAAAATGTCAAAGAAATGAAAGTCAGTCCAGCAAGTAGAGAAGCGGAAGAAGCTCTGATTTCCTCAATTATTCAAGGAGGTCAGGATTCTTATGAGAAAGCTTCTATATGGATAATAGATGATGATGCATTTTACCATTCAGATACAAAATCATGCTGGCAGGCACTTAAGAGACTATCGAGATCAAAAGCACCGATAGACACAGTTACATTAATAAATGAAGCTAGAAAGAAGTGGAATAGAGATACATGCGGAGACTTAGCATACTTTGTTACAGGACTACTAGATGCGGGAATACAATCAAATGCATATTCATATGCACGAATAATATGGGAAAAATATGTACAGAGACAGGTCATAGAAAGTTCATGGAAACTATATGACGAATCATTTGATGATAATCAGAGACTTGGATTCTTACTAGAAAAACACAGAAAATTTATAGAAGAGCTAATTGATTTTCAACCAGACAAGAGTCTTAACATAGAATCAATAGCTAAGGAAGCTCAAAAGAGTATAAAGGACAAAGGTAATATGATTAGTTTTAACTGGCCTATGTTAGATCATATAGCTGGTGGAATGACGAGAAAAGAGATAACTGTATTAGGTGGTAGGCCAGGTCACGGCAAGACCACATTCATGATTAATATCATCAAGAAGTTGATCGAAGCTGGCAGAAAGGTTATGGTATTTAATAGAGAGATGAGCAATGTAGAGATGATAAAGAAGTTGATTGTTCTTGAAAGTAATAGTCTATCTTATACAAATGTCAGACATGGAGACCTGTCTAAAGAAGATGAAGAAGAAGTATCTGATATATTCGGTGCGTTTTCTGAGAAATATAGCAATCTCATGCTATATGATGATGTAAGAAGACTAGAGGATACAATGAGAGAGGTACGTAGACACAAGCCAGACGTGATATTAGACGACTTTATACAGTTAATACAGGTAATAGGAGCTGAAGCGAGAAGATTCGAAATAGAGCAAATTCTACAAGACTATAAATGGATATGTAAGAAGATGAATTGTTCGGCTATACTAGTAAGTCAGTTAAATAGAGAAATCGAGAGGAGAATAGAGCCTAGACCTATGATGAGTGATTATGCTGAATCAGGATCAATAGAGCAAACAGCAGAGACAGCTATGTTCGTTTTCTATGGTTATAACTATGATAGCAATAGATTTGACAGGTATGAGTCAGAAATCATAGTAGGAAAGGCCAGATATGGAAGGGTAGCTACATACCAGGCTGGCTTTAATGGTGATAGATGTAAATTCTATTCATCGAGAGAGCAAGCCGCAGATGAGACCCAAAATACAATTCCTAAAGGAAAGAAGGAGAATGATAAGGAGGTGCCGAATGTGTAGTAAGCAATCATATTCTGAACATTATGACTTCACATCGTCTTATACAAAGACATATGTAGGAGTTGTCTGTAAATCCTGTTGTATAAGAGAATATTACGGAACAAGAGGTAAGACAGGTAAACTCTATCCAAAAGACATGGAGTCTAAATCACTATTTGGATTAAAATAATGCACGATATAGAGAAAGAGACAGTAATCAGTATAGACCCTGGTATGGGCGGTGGGATCGCCTGGTATGATGGAAATGAGATGAATTGGTCGAAAACCCCAAGTGGTGCTAGAGAGATGGCAAATTCCGTCAGACGAATAGTGCGACATTTCAGCATTGAAGGAATCCCTAAAAGAAGAATTTTGGTTACAATTGAACAAGTCCACGCAATGCCCCACGATGGAAGAAGTTCCCTATTTAAATTTGGTACAAATTATGGTACGTGGATCGGGATATTTGGCACTATGAATATGGACGTGACCTTTATAAGTCCACAAGTATGGCAAAAGTCATACATAAGTACACCTTCCGCCTTTGAAAGTAAGGCAAAAAGGAAGAGATACTTAAAAAGTTTAGCCTCTGATGCATTTCAAACTAAAAATAAAAAGGTAACGCTGGCTACATCTGATGCTATACTGATATGTCAGTATAGTTATTTGAATCTCCTTTCAGACTAGGTGTGGCCAGCAAAATCTAAAGGAGAAATCTTATGTTTAATACAAAAATGGAAGTTCTATTTAGTATTGGAAGTAAATACTCAAGGATAAGAGTATCTAAATCAGTCTTACTAGGAACACAGTATCATATAACAATAAATCTATGGCCAGCAAGCATATCAATTACCCTATCTTCCCATACAGTAGCATTAAATATTAAAATATTTAGGCCGTTCATCACTATTACTTTAGGATTTTAATAAGGGGGATCAATATACTGTTGCCACCAAAGTTTTTCATCTTTGGCGGTGATAAACATTTCTATCCAATATGATATAAATGGTGGAAAGAACAGTCTTCTCATATCTCTCATAAAACTATCATCATCATCTTCATCAGCATAAATACCAAACAGTGTGAAGTAATACATTGCTCTGAAGATTAGTCCAAGTACAGGTGACTCCCCACCTCTAAACATAGTACCTAAAGGTCTTCCTGTAAGCATTCCAACATTACTAACTTGTTTTAAAAATTTTGCGGCCTGATATGCTGGTGACTTAAAAAACTGTACAAATACACCCAATCCTGATGCAATCACCCTAGTAGAAGCAAACCTAGCCATCTTTGCAAGCTCTATATCACCTTTATGCCTTCTTTTTCCCTTTTGTCCAAGTCTTTGTACAGCATCTACTGCCCTCTGACCCACATCACCTAAACTCTGTCCTCTCGTAGAGTTTATCATGTTCTCCACTATTTTTTTATCGTGAAGATGTTGAAAATATGTGTATCCTTTAAACTGCATCACACCTTTCATTGGCCCACCAAATGCAGTAGTATGGAACTGAGGGCTCATTCCAAACTGTAAATTATATACTGCGTTTCTACCTATACTAATAGCCTCTGGACTGGTGAATCTACCTTCACCTTTTGGTAGATAACCCATTCTATCTGCTACTAACATTGCTGCGATAGCTGTCTCAGCTCTCAGGTTTTCTTCAACGCCAGAAAATGTTAGATAACCTTGCCCAGCCTTAATAGGAGGCGGAAACCATTTCAACGTGAAGAAGGCTGCTCTTCTCAGTTGAGACTTACTAATACCTCTCATAATTTTCTTCAATCTATCTTCTACGAGAGCTTTATCCATAGTACTATTAGGAGATACAATATCCCAGTAAAGACCCTTTAGTCTTTTAAATCTTACTAAATCCTGTTGTCCTACACCTAATCCAGAAGCACGTCTTATTGCATAGTCAATATTTTTCATACCCTTTCCATCTATGAACTTTCTTCTAGATAGATTGAGGAATGCTAACGCTTCCTTTCTTCTAACCATTGCGAGGTCTCTAAAAGTTGGATCGGCACTATGCATACCCATAAGCATTTCATTAAATGCGCTAAGAAGCTCAAGAACTCCTGTTTCTTCCACAGCCTCTCTAAACTTTTTATACTGAGGATGTTTTGGATCGTTTAGCTTGAAAGACTCTTTTGATATTTCCCATCCAAAATGTACAAATACATTTAATCTCTGAAAATTATTCTGGAGAGCAGACCACCAATTAAGGAACTTTGATGTATATATTAAGTTGTTAAAGGTTGTATAAAATTGTACATCATCTGGCGTGTAGTCTTTATTTTCACCCAGCCTTCCTTCCCTTATTGCTTTAGGAATAATTTTATTGAGAAAATTAGCCATCCCTTCATTGTCTATAACATCAGACTTATAATTAGACTCACCAAATGCTACCTTAGTCATCCTTATAAGATAATCACTTAATGTTTTATTGTCTGTTGTATATAAGAGAGATTGTAATAACTGTACTTTAATTTCATTCATCTGTAGGGCAGTTATTGTCCTATCGAAGTAGTTATTATCTACCTGTGCATCTTCTCTTCTCTTTGTATGATCCATCATAGTGCCAATATGTTTGAAGTGTACAGGCTTATTAATTATATCTATATCCTCTGGGCTCTCCATACTGGAAACAGGGGCACCAGCAATCCTTCTAAGAGTTCTCTCTATTCCAAATTCTACTGCCTTCCACTCAGCTAAGTCAGCCTCAACAGCATCTCTTGTCTCCGCGGAATCATAATCATCTTCCTCCAGCTCTTCTTCTATTATACCTATAACTTCTTTTGCATCATCGAGTCTCTGCCCAGCCTCATCTTCATAATCACCTTCATAAAATTGATTTGGATCATAGTTCGATGCCTTCGGCTCAATAAAATCTAGCGTAGTTTTTATAACACCCGTATTTGGGTCTCTATAAACATTTGTTCTATACCCACCCACAGACATAGCTTCATCCAGTAACGCTCCTATCTCTTCATCGGTATACCCCTCATTTGTCATTTTCTTCTCAAGCCTTCTGGACATAGCTTCAAGCCTACCCCTGATCCTCTTAATCCATTTATTACTTTCCTTCCAAAAATCTTTATTGATTCCCCTCCTTTCTTGTACAGCATCCCATAGATGTGATTCAAGTTCCCTCGGAACTCTTACTCTTTCATTAAATCTGTGATAAGCTCTGTAATTACCCATGTCACTATATATAGGGCTTTTATCTTTCTTTCGACCCAGCAATCTACGTCTTTGGAATAAATCCCACCCCTGAGCCTTGTACCATCCCTCTGGAATAATATCTTCTAAAGCTCTAGTCCCCTCTTCACCACTAAACGCTGTCTCTGTGCCTACCTTTCCCGTTTTAACAAATGATGTTGATGTGCCATCAGGGCTCACAACTTTTACTATGTATGCACTATACTTCTCATTAGCACCACCTTCCCCTTCCTTATACATTATATAATGAAACACATCTCCACTCTGATCCGTTACTCTATGAATCTTATCGTGTACAAGAGTCTCATCCTCAGCCTCGTTTATTTCTTGTTGTTTCTTTACATCTTCTAAGATGCTAGTAATAAACTTACCTGCAGGCGACCCTCGAAACTTTGCAAACTCCTTTGGATCAGACGGGATATGTTTAGGTACTATATATCTTACTCTTCCCGCCAGTACTCCCTTGTAAAATTTATGGAACGACTGACTAACAAACTCTGATATATCACCTTCCCCGAAGTCTACTCTTGTTCTAGGGATTACTTGCACATCACTTTCACTTACACGATTGAGTTCATCAGTCTCAATAAATCTGACATGGTATGACTCATTATCTATACCAACTATTCTTATCGGTTTACTATCAGTTGTAAATATGTATTTGCTATGATCTCCCAACCCCTCAAAAAGATAATCATTTAACTGATCGTAGGTAAAATTATCTTGAACAGCAGACTGTAATTTCGTCTGTATGCCAATAATCTTCCTCTTATAACTAGAAGATTTACCTTGAACAAGATCAGAGAATGACTTCAGTTTATTAACTAGATTATATACATACCCCTCTTTATCCCTAGATAGCACAAGTCTTGACGGCTCTATCAGCATCCTTTCCCATGCAGTAAGAGGAGCATTAGGATTATGATGCCGTCCAGTAATACCTACTCTTCCCTGCTTGAGAGTTCTATGATACCAAACTGACATAGACACCACCCTACTAGGCCCCATAGAATTAAAATCTACAATAGGTTCATTGAACTGTTTCTGATAAGCATCCCCAAGCATATCAAGGTACTCAATAATAGGATCAGTAGACCTAAATCCATCAAGGCTACCTAGCTCAACAAGAGTTGAGTATATAGAATCATATAATCTCTTGTGCCAGACGTACCTTCTTTGTTCTTGTTTCTTTTTGTTCCCAGTAAACAGATGAGAGCTGTCGCGTGGTTCACCTACCATCTTTCTAGTATTTAGGGAGCTCTTTATCCTAGATTTATAGAAAATCCAATCTTCTTCAGCTACACCTTTCAAGAAGTTAGTATTTGCGCAATCTATTGCATCTTGTTGTTTAGACATTATTTTTTACACACTCTTTTTTGTAACTCTTTTTCATATTGAACAGTACGTACTTCAAAACTCATTTTTTCTTTCTCTATCAGCTCATCACGAGTGGGAACCTCAAAAAGATTTTTACCCCAGGAATTAAAGTATAGAATAGCAGCTTCCTTCTCCATTAATTCAAATGGAAGTAACATAACAACATTCTCTATATCTTTTATATCTCTCTTCCTAGTCTTTCCTTTCTTCTGGCCTACCCTTAACATCACACCATCGAAATGTCTCTGTGTTGCCATCCACCTTGTCTCTGGGCTAAGAGCTCTAAATTTCGGTAGCCACTTCTCAATAAAAGCACCTATAGCCTCACTATATTCATACTTAGTAATAAATCTATCTCTTAATGGGAATGTATTACCATGCTCATCTTGAAACTCTTCATTAGCAAATATATTTAGATAATCACTGACCATCTTGTCAGCAAACTTCCTTCCTTCTGTTACATTTTCTTGTGCTATCTTTAATCCGATCTTAGCTGCTTCGGCTGGAGCCACCTCGTTAAACTCATTTATTGCAGCTATGTGAGCGTTCGCAGTATGGTCTCTTGTAAGAGCAAAGATGTCTCCCTCTGAAATTGTATCTAATGGGTATGCTGCCTCATGCTTTTGAATTTCTTCATAAAGAATTGGCATTATATTCTCAAATACTGTGCGAGTTTCCATTCCTGCTTGTTCATTGTACGCATCAACAGTAAGTCCTTCTAATTTCTGTCCTTCTCTCTCTGTTCTTGCTCTGGCTACAGTATAATCCATAGACTTTTCTTTTATTCCACCTCTCATTACAGCTCTATCTAAAGTAGACTTGTTTTTATCAGTTGCGGTATTGTAATTATGGAAGTTCTGAGAATATCCATACATCTCCATCATATTAAGAGACCTTTGCCCTCTTCCCATTTCCCTTCCTCTTCTGAGAGGAGAATATTTAAATGCTCCAAAAATATCTTTGATATATATCTCTTTCATCATTGTTGACAGTTCTTTTCCATCGCTTCTCCTAAGTATTCTATCCACCAAGAAAGAATACCCATTATATCCCCAGTGAGGGAGTAACATCTCTTTCACATTATCTACAGCCGCCTGTAATAATATAGATGCTTCATGAGCAGAGGTAGTTTTTAAATATAGTGGGACATCTGCCTTTGCTATTTTTTTAGGGCCGTAGACCTTGCCGTCCTTATCAACAACACTTATACCCTCATCTTTTAATGATTTATACACTTCAAGCTGTGAGACTATACTCTTATCAAGAGGGGCATAATCTATAATAACCATCTCGGCTGGAGGGACAACCTCTATAGATACATCTTTACCCATCACTTTCCATTGTGTCTTGAGGTTCTTGAATACCAAGACCTCCCTTATGGATTTGAAGTTATTTATTATACCCTCAGATGCATGAGCAACTGATGTATTCTCCATTACCTTTGTAAGGTCATTAAAATTGGATAAAACCCCTTTGAACTTACTATGCTCAAATATATCTAGTCTGGTACTCTTCACACGGGATTTATATGCATCACTATTCATCATCATCTTCATTCCCTGTTTCACTTTTGGGGGAAGAGACTCTACCATCAAGTGATCGCCATCAAAATCTCCTTGAAGCCACTTAAAAGTATCAATCGCGTTTACAAAAACCCTGTTACCACCATCATACTCTATAAACTTGACTCTTCTTAGAGCAAGAGAAGGAATATCAACGACTGGCTGCCTACCTCTGAGATGTTCTATATTTTTTGTTTTCAATCTTTCATTTAGTTCTGCAATAGCAGCTTCCCTTTCACGCTTCTTTCTATATCTAGACCAGAAATCTAGAAACTCATCTTTATCTTCATATGCTTCCTGAGCTGTGAGTCTAACCATCGTTCTATTACCATCTCCATAGGCAATCTCGTCTTCACCCAAGTGGTCAGCAAAATCGGGAGCCATCGCGATGTAGCTTCCTTGCCCATCCCGCCTCCCTTTGAAGGCGGTTTGCTTAATTACGCTATTGATAATAGAAGGTGCGTGTCTCTTCATGTAAACAGGATGCAGCAAAGCTGCTGCGTCTATTGCTTTTATCAACTCAAACTCAGTGAATGTAGTCTTATGTTTTATTGCTCCCAGCTCTACTAGCATTTCACGTAACCTTGCTGGGTCAGACCGCATCTTAACTAGGTTAGATATGTGTTTCCTTGCATGTCTTACTAGATGATTAGCAACTATCTTGTACCCAGCCCTGAAATCCTCATCCTGTAGAAGGTCTGGAGATATAGCTAAATCCATCCATGTCATAGGGAAGGGAGCACTTCTCTTACCAGACTCATCACCAGCACTAATGACTCTCAAAGATGACTCGGGCAATGTTAGAACGGAGTTTGTTTGACTGTATGCTCCACTACTCTTCTTAGTCTCTTCTGTACTAGCCCAAGCTTGTATATTTACGTCACCATCAGGCCCATGAAAGACATACTCTATCCTACCAGTGTCACCGCGAACACTGATGATAGGAGCTTTAGTTTCCTTATTAATAATTTGCATACCAGATGGGGCTTCAGACATATTCATTTTTTCCATTATCATACCTTCACCATCAACATGATATATATATGGCTTAAACTCAGTAAGTCTTTCTCCTCTCTCTGGCTCTCTACCTATAGCATGAGCTATCTTTCCCATAGACCGACTATCTACTGGCATAAATCCATCAAATCTATACCTTTTCTTTCCGATCTGTAAGAAGTCCTCCTCTGCTGAGATTGTCTTCTCTACCCCATCGACAACCATTCTTATCTCAACCTCACTAGGATCAATGACTACCATATCATATGTACCCTTATTACCTGTCCATCCGTAAGGTCTCCATCCCTCAGCTAATATTGATCTAGTTCTGCTGAACTCATCTGCAATACCTTTATAAGATTCGGGGTCTTCTCTCCTTAATTTTCTAGACTCCTGTAAATATTGTTCTCCGTAAGCAGCCTTCCACCATTCATGTCTGGAGATAGCTTGAGCGTAGGCTATGGGATTATTCCACTCAACTATCTGATTCTCTGCATATACTATCCAGTTATCTATATCTTGTTGAGATACATTCCCCGCTTTCTTCTCAGCTTCAAAGTATTCACTTATAGCTTCCATATTATCACTGTTTTCTACCCACTCCTGAGATACCTCAGTCAAAATTAGTGTCGATTGATTTGCTCCTCTAACACCTACGATAGAGTAAGGAGTATCTAATCCACCAGAGTCAACCCATTTTGAAATATCTCTTTCAAGTCTGTCAAATCTATTTGCTACCCATTGATTACCAACATTGTAATAGCTGGTTTTATCCTGCCCATCCGAGTCTGTATATGTAAATGTCTTATTTATATCAGAGAATTTAAGGTAAGCAGTCTTATCTCCCAGAGGAGTCTCATCAATAAATGATTTCCTTTGGAACATAGAAAGCTTGCGGCCAGTAATAGATTCTTTGTCTCCCTGTAATGTCATTTCGCCATCAAGGACTTCAAAGCTTACCTTGTCTGATCTTGGTATACTGTCTTGAGCGTGAGTGTATAACCTATTAACAACCTGTCTTAGATGTTGCGCCGCTGGCCTACGATGCCTTTGCTCTCGAAGAGCATTCTCTGCTAGAATCCTAATTTGTTTCTCTTTACTGGCCCAGTCTCCCTGAGTTACATACTTCATAAACCTCATTCTATTGGATCGAACATCAAAACCTGATTTATGTAACGACTTAGCAAAATCTATCATCTTCAAGAACTCAGACCTATCCATTGAGACTCCCCAGACGCTAACACCAGTCTCTAAGAACCTCTTGTACCCCCAATCCGCTTCAGATTCAGAGTTAGATGCCCAGTCATCATAATCCCTTTCCTCCTCATCAGCGATAGTAGATGAAAAGTCTGCGTTCTCATCTGCAAATAGATTTGCTGCACGTCTAGACCTACCAGCCTTTAGTTCCTTCATTTTTTCTTTAGAATATTTATGTTTATATCTCTTCCTGACTTCTTTACTTATACTTACTGGTCTAACTCCAATCTCCATAGGAGCATCCTCATAGAACTCTTCAGCAATAAGAGTAACTACTTGATCTGATGTTAGTTTTGAAGGAGCCACCATCGCTTTTAATTTTCTCCAAAATCTTACTAACCATGCTTTCATCTTCTCAAGTAATTGTCCTTTAGGATTGAACTCTCTCACGGCTCTATGAGCATATACTTGACCAACGGCCTGTGCTAGACGCTCTCCAACAGCTTGGAACTTATCTAAATTTCTGTATTCTCCAGTCTCTTCAGTAGCAGCCCACTCCATTGCTTCTGTTCCAAACATCTTCACAGCCTGTCTAACTAGAGGGCTGGTCTCTCCTAAAAGATTCCAGTAAGCATGGAAATATTCGTGAGGAATAATCTCTAGAGATGCTTCTTTCCCCTCTGGGGTGATATTAGCAAATCTTACTAGATCACCAAGAGATTGTCCCATAATACCCACAGGTAACTCATTAGCATTAACTACGAACCCTTTCTCGAATGGCTTAATGAAGGGCATCTTCCTTCTTAATCTTCTAAAGATAACCCGCCTAATCTTGCGTGTCTCTTTAATGTTATTACCTTTAAGGCTGTGTCGACTCTTCTTTCTAATATGAGATACGTCTACAAATGAGTTGGTATTATCGTCATCCTTTTTCTTCCTTTTCTTATCCTTGTCTATCGGCATTACATCTTTATCTTTTTTCGTTCTCTTTGGGAACTCTCTCTTGCCAGACAATCTTTCTTTAAATCTTTTTAGTGCTTCTACCTTTGTGATTTTCTTCTTCTCTTCTACAGCTTTTTTAGCTTCTCCAGCTACCGTCTTTTTACCAGAAGTTCTGAGCTTAACCTCTTTTAGTATTGCCTTAACAAGAGATGCCTTATTCGCACCCTTATTAATCTTAATGTTTCTAGAATCAGCAAAGCTAATGATGTCTGCTTTTAACCATGACTCTTCGGGAAGTCGAACTTCTTTCTTCTTGGGCGCTGGTTCACCCATGACTCCAAACTTACCAGACTCTCCCTTATCTGGTGGCGTTTTTTGCCCAATTTCTTCTAAAGTCTTTTTTAAATCTTCAACATATACACCTTCTTGGGCTTGCCCCTTTTTTATCTTAGCAGCCTTCCATTTATCAAAAGCCTCATTAAAAGACTCCTTAGTTGGGAAT
>CALBXV010000217.1 GCA_937890045.1 uncultured archaeon | reverse complement strand
TGGTTAAAGAGATTCGTAATCGTGGAATTAAAGTTTTAAGTTATTTCATTGGTGGAGACTGGGAAAGACAAGATAGTTCTTCAGCTTTCAATAGAATGTATGGTAAAGATGCACAGTTTATTGATGTAACTTCTGTTATGTCTGTTTCCAAAACAATGAATAAAAAATTCTTGGAGAAATAATGAAAAGAGCAATAGAGAAAACTAAAAATGTATTAATGGGTTTGGCATGTATAGTTATACTATATATTTGGACGGTTATAATGTTTATCCTTGATGATGCACCATTTCACAATTAGAAAAAAAGATCAGAAAAGATCCGAAAAGTCTTGACTTTGGTCGCAGAATTTCGTAAGATCAAGTATGAGAAAAAGAGAATTAATTAACAATAGAGAGAAAAAAAACGTATGAATAATACTGTAGTAAAAATCGAAATGTCGGGAAACCGATATAACGCCTATGATATTGATGGTAATAAATACACATCAGAAATAGGTACAAGTACTCGTAAGGGTGCTTATAACGCTGGTATGGCTTTGGAACGCCGTATTGGAAAAAATGATAGAGTCTATTGGTGGAAAGTACCAATGGATAATTTTGAATCACTTTCAGTTCCTGTATTTGATGTATCATCAGTTGATGTTCCATCAGATCATGCTGAAGTTCTTAACTTCATTCACGATTCTTATAAACTTAAACCTATGGGTTTGGTGATGAAAGAACTGAAGTGGAAATATTTAGTTAGGTCAGCAGTTCGTGGTAAGAATATTCTTATGACAGGTCCTGCCGGTTGTGGTAAAACTATGGCAGCTAAGTCATTAGTTAACGTACTTGATCGTCCTGACTTTTACTTTAACTTAGGTGCTACTCAGGATCCTCGATCAACTTTGGTTGGTAATACTCATTTTGAGAAATCAAAAGGTACTTACTTTTCTGAATCACTTTTTGTAAAAGCTATTCAGACTCCTGACGCAGTTATTTTGTTAGATGAATTAAGTCGGGCACATCCTGACGCTTGGAATATCTTAATGACAGTTCTTGATGAAGGTCAAAGGTATCTTAGATTGGATGAAGCTGATGGTAATGAAACTGTTAAAGTTGCAGAAGGTGTTACTTTCATAGCGACGGCTAACATTGGTAACGAATATACTTCTACCAGAGTTATGGATAAAGCTTTGATGGATAGATTCATCACTGTTGAAATGGATGTTCTTACTGATACAGAAGAGCATGGGTTACTTAGTTATATGTTTCCGCATGTTGATTCAGATGTATTAAAGTCTGTCGCTGAGATTGCATATGCAACGCGGACAGAATCAAAATCTGAAACTGGTAGAGTTTCGAGTGGAGTTTCAACGAGAACTTCTGTAGAAATGGCTGGGTTGATGTATGATGGTTTTGGTCTGGATGAAGCAGCTGAAGTTTGTGTTTACCCACAATATTCTGAAGATGGTGGAATGGAATCTGAACGGACTTACATTAAACAGTTGGTACAGAAATATGTCAATGATGGTTCTGATGAAGAGTTGTTCAATGAAGATGAAATTGAAAGAGCTAACGAAGCAGCTTAATTATGGGTAAAGTTAAAAATAAGAATGGGGCTGGAAAATCCAGCCCTACTTCTGATAGAACTATTATTTTACACGCGTATACTGATTCTATAAATAATCAATTACGCAAGGGCAGAGTTCCTAAAGTATTATTTAAAAGGTTAATTGAATTAGGTAAACGTAATAAAAATTTTATAAAATAGATTTTCTCTCACCGGAGTGGGGTGGTTTTAAGTATGTTCTTTTTCCACCCCACTATTTTTAAAGTGAGAGATAAGTGTAACTAATAGGAGTTCAAATGAAAAAATATAAACCTAAAAAACTTTTACGAAGTAAATTGCGCAACCGTAGGAAGAAACCTACAAACGCACATCTCGCTATGATTAGTAGAGATAAACATAGAAGAATGATGGAAGATATTTATGAAGTTCCATATTCTGAGATAACAAAAGAAATGATATCTGAAAGAAGAAAATTAAAACGGGGTGTTGTATGAAGAAATTAATAATGAATGTATTAGAAGATATGTCAAGAGGACAAGTTAATCTTGAATCTGAATCTGCTCGTGAGACAATAGCTAATAGTATTTTAGTTGCTATGAAAACTAATAATAATGGAAAGGGTTGGTTTTTAGATCTTAGTACATTAGATGGTGAAGCAAAATTAACATCAGAAGAGTTAGAAGTATATGAATCTGACGGTGATGAGATAGCAAAGGCATTGGGTCATATGGATACAGATGGTAATTATATTACTGAAGATATGCCAGAAGGATTAAGAAGAGCCAAAGAACTTTCACAAGAGGCAATTCAAGAAGGTATGAGACGAACTAAGAGCGAAATGCAATTAGAACACGAAGATAAAGTTTTCGATACAGCTGGAGAAGAGGTTGAGCCTGTTAATTCATACTTTACAGCCGATGTTAAAGACGAGCGAGATTTAGAAGAAGAAGAATATGTTGAAGATATAGATGAACAAGCTCACGCACAAGGTCGTGGAAGTAGTTTTGGTGGAGATACAGGAACAGATGCTGATTATATATTACCTGCTAGTGAAGAAATTGATGGAGCATACACACCAGATGAATATGAGGGTTGGGAAAAGGCTGTTAAAGAAACTGAAACTTTAGTTGATAAATCAGTTGAAGACTTTGAAAGAAATAAACTTTCTGAAGAGATAATTGATGATAAAGAAAAAGATTATATTTATGAAAGTCCAGATGGTGGTGAAACTATTTATAGACGAGAAGTTGGTAGTGATGAACGAGTAAAAATAAAAATAGAAGAAATGGAAAAGTAATATGGAAATGAAAAGATGGAGTGGGTACGATAAGTATGTTGTATTAGCAGAAAGGAGTGGCTCACGTGGATTACAAACAGGGTTTGCTGCATATCTGGCATTTAAGAAAGTGTTAGAAGCTATTAATATGATAGCTAATAAAAAAGGTGATAGTTATAAGTACGAAGGAGAATTATATTCTAAACTTATTACTTCTAGCAAAGCATTTAGTATACTAAAAGGTTTAGAAGAATGTAGATATAGTTCAGATATTAAAAGGATTGCTATACAAATTAAAGCTACAGAATGTTTGGGTTAATATAACAGGAGAAATAAAATGGGTAAACAAGTTAAGAAGCATGGATACTCAGCAAAATTATTGAGAGTTGTTGATGGAGATACCGCAGATGCTATGATTGATTTAGGGTTTAACACATGGGTGAAAAAGAGAATAAGATTTTACGGTGTTGATACTTGGGAAAGTAGAACACGAGATTTAGAAGAAAAGAAAAAAGGTTTGGAAGCAAAAGAATTTACAAAACATCTTTTACAAGATTCAGATGATGGAAAGTTTTCTTTGATATCATATGGAACTGGAAAGTACGGTAGAGTTCTTGGGGAGATGTTTGTTAAAGGACATGAGAAATCTGTAAATGAATTATTAAAAGATAACGGGCACGCATACGAGTATCATGGAGAAAAGAAAAAAGAATTTGGAAAGTAGAAAATGAAATTTAGAGGTTATAACAATAAATCAAGAGTTAGACAACGACGAGAAGAAGCTATTGAACGACAAAAAGTTCATAGTGGTCGTAGTCCAGAACAGCAATTAAAATTGATTAAGACAAGACCTGGTGAATCTAAAAAAGAGAAACACCGATTAGTTGCGATAATTGAAAAGGCTTATAAGGAATCAAATGGCATCAAAGACAAGTAATATAGACACGGTGAATAAGAGTAATACACCAGTTAGTATTAAAGCAAAAGTATTACAAACTGTTACTACAGTTAATGGTACTTTATATGAGAACGAGATTGTTCGTATAGATAGATCTGAGAATAATCATTATAGAGTAAAAGACTCTATGGGTCGTATTTGGTTTGTAGATAAAAAAAATATAAAAAAAATATAGTGTTTTTAATAAAAACTATATATTTATTAGTGAAAGAATTCGACACTCAAATGAGGTCGATACATAAACCGAATATCAAGGTTCAAAAGAAGTTGGTATTCATAGTTGACTAACAGTAACTAAAATAGGAGAAATAAAATGACAAAAGTTGCTTTTCGTACAGGTATCCCTTTTTTCGATAGGGATAATTTTTTAACCCCGTTTGACAAAATGTTTGACCAGATGGTTGAAGCTCAGTTTCCTGAGATGACAAAATCAGTTGGTGTCAAACCATATCAAGGTTCAGCATATCCAAAAGTAAACGTATATGAATACGAAGATAAAGTTGGTATCGTTGCTGAGATTCCAGGACTCAATAAGAAACAACTCAACGTGGATGTTGAAGAAGGCGTCTTAACTATTTCAGGTGATAAACATAGTACCTTCGAAGATGATGGTGCTAAGGTTCTTCGCCGAGAGTTAAAACAATCTTCATTCAAACGATCTTTTGAGTTGGGTGAATTGTTGGATGGTGATAACATCTCTGCTACTTTTAAGGATGGAATACTTACAGTAGCCATTCCTAAAGTTGAACCAGAGAAGCCGAAAAAGACATACGTTAAAATTGCGTAGTAATGCAAATCATCAATGTAAATGATGATAGGTATGTTGTCCAAGGAACGGTATCGGCTCAAAAGGTTACACATCTTACAACTGATCAAATAAAGAATCGGTATAGTTTAGCTGATACCGTTCTTCGGAACGGTGATACTCTTTATATTTGCATGAAAGTTATTGATGCAGAGTTTAAAGATATTAAATAATTATTTAACTATTTATTATAAGAGAATGGGAATTAAATATGGAAGATGAACATTTTAGTAAATTATTAGAACTATTAAAAGAAGCTAGTCTCGATAATGTTCGAGCCATAGGTGATAATATAGTATTTGAAAAACCCATGCCTAAAATGTTAAGAAATTTAATTGGTAATGGAGATAGTTCATTAACGCCAGTTCAAAGGGAAGCACTTTTTATTTGGTTAAACAGACGAGAAATTCCTCAGGCATAATTTGAATGAAAAACTTCTAAAGTTAAAACAAAAGAAATTGACTTCTAAAGTAAGTTATTTAAGATCTGAATTAGAGGAAACAACTTTAATTTTTCAAGATTGTCTTGTAAATTTTCAAAAAGAATTTGGTAGTTATCTCGAAGATTATTCTTCTGATAAAGATAATCCTATAAAAACAGAATTAGAATTTGATATTCCAGATAGACAAGTTAATATATTGTTTAGAAGAATAGCAGGTAAAACTCATCCAGATAAACTTATTCATAAAGATATATCAGAAAAAGAATTTAATAAAAGGGTTACGTTATATAAACGAGCTAATAATGCAGTTAAACAAAAAGATTGGGCAAAACTTAAAGATATTGCCATAACACTTGATATAGATTTAACATATGATGAGATAGATGATATACTATACTTAGAAGAAACTACAAAGTCATTGGCGGAAAAAATAAAAGAATTAATGTCAACCTATGCTTGGGCTTGGGCTCACGTACCAGAACAAAATAAAGAGTTGTTAAGAAAGCAAATATTAAAAACATTTAAGAATGAATAGATATATATTATATTTATATAGTGAGGAGTATTATTATTATGCGATATAAAACTAAGGTTATGAATAATTTAGAAGGTCTTCAATTAAAGATAAGTCAATTGAAGGTTGGGTTAGCAAGGCATTCTATAACACACGAAGAGGCTGTTACTCTTATAGAAGTTATAGAGGAACGATTATACTCGATAATAGATTCAGTTGAACTTGAAGTAAATGATGATAGTGCTGAATTTGTAGCAGGGACTTTAACTTAATGGAGAACCGCATTGAAATTATTCACTTTTTTAGTGGGAATATCAGCGCTATTTATAGCAGGTAGTGCAGCTTTCTTTTCAGTATTTGGTTTATCTAAATTATTTGCAGGTGAAGCATTGGCAGTAATTATTATGGCTGGTAGTTTAGAATTTGGAAAGCTTGTAGCAGCATCATTCCTATATAGATATTGGAGTAAGCTTGTAGGTTGGTTAAAAATTTATATGACAGTTGGAGTTATAACATTAGTTATGATAACATCAGCAGGTATCTTTGGATTCCTATCTAATGCTTATCAAGGGGCAACAATAGATTTTGAGAAACAAACTGCAACATTGTTCTATAAAGAAGATAGATTAAATCAGTTACAAGAAGATAAAGTTTATTTAAAAGATGAGCTAGAACAATCAGTTAATGCGTTACCTGATAACTATCCTACAGCTAAGAGACAATTAAGAGAAGAATATAATCCAAAGGTATTAGAAATCAATACAGAGATATTAGATATTAAACAAGATATATCAGATTTAAAAGTTGAGTTGGTAGAAACTGGAGTTGATGTAGGTCCAGCAATATATCTTGCAAGGGCATTTGGATCTGATGTAGATACAGTTACTAAGTTCTTTATATTTATACTTATCTTTGTGTTTGATCCTATGGCAGTAGCGTTAGTTATAGCATTTAACATTGCTAATAGTTCCTATTCCGACATTACCGTCCCAAGAAAAAAAAGAAAAGGAATAAGAAGGTGGGCACAACATGGAGAAAAAAAGATTAAAGTTCCAGTATTGTCGAGTATATTTACAAGTAGTGATGAAGATTCGTATAAAGAAGAAATAAGGAGAAATTGGACTAGTGGAAGTCTCGATGAGTTATAATTATATTAGTTTTGATTCTACATACCCTCTTTGGAGTGGTACTTTTCAGATAGTGTATAATTATTAGTATTGGCTGGTAACCGGGTTGATTAGGTTCAACTGACTACTGGTGGTTTTGCTGGAGTTTCTACCAATTTGAAAACCAGCAACATTTGCGGGAGAAGTATCAAAGGCGATACACTAATCTTCCAGGTTAGAAGGTGAGGTTCGATTCCTCAATCCCGCTCTAGTTTTAGAAGTTGTTTAATTAACAGGAGAGATAAAGTGGAAAGTGATAAATTATTTGAAAGTATGAAGGAACTATGGCAAACATTTGAAG
>CALBXV010000216.1 GCA_937890045.1 uncultured archaeon | reverse complement strand
TTAAATCACTGAATCTCATTGATCTGTTCCGGCAAATAAAAAATAATCAGGTTAATATTTTATCTTGACTGGAATTATATTAGATGGACGTGCTTGTTCAGAAAAAATTAAACAAAGAGTAAAAAGTGAAGTTTCTAAATTAAATTCTGAGGGTGTAACTCCAAAACTTACTACTATATTAATAGGTGACAATCCCGCATCAAAAATATATCTTAAACGTAAACATCAAAACTGTAATGAAGTTGGTATATCCTCTGAAAATTTAGAATTACCTGATAATATTTCTGAGAATCAATTACTTGATATTATTAATAAATTAAATTCGAATCAAAACGTTCATGGAATCCTTATTCAACTTCCATTACCCAAACAGTTTTCTAGTTTTAAAATTATTAATCAAATTTCACCATTAAAAGATGTTGATGGATTAACTTCTCAAAATATGGGAAACTTATTATATAATCAAAACTCGTTAATTTCCTGTACTCCCAAAGGTGTAATTACTTTATTACAATCATATAATATTGATTTATCTAGCAAGTATACTGTTATTGTTGGTCGTAGTAATTTAGTTGGTAAACCATTACAAGTATTATTAACTAACCTAAATTCTACTGTTACACTTTGCCATTCCAAAACTCCAAATTTGATTCAACATACATCAAAAGCTGATTTATTAATTAGTGCTGTAGGTAATAGAGAACAATTTACCGTCACCCATTCAATGGTAAAAGAAAATGCTATTGTTGTTGATGTAGCAATTAATAAAATTGATAATAAATTATGTGGTGATGTAGATTTTGATTCAGTAGTTAATAAAGCATCTTACATTACCCCAGTTCCCGGAGGTATTGGACCAATGACTGTAGCAAGTTTATTAGAAAATACTGTAATAGCTACTAAACTTCAATTAAAAAAAACATAATCTTAATTTATTAAATAAATTAATAAATTAATAATTCATCTTGATTAATAAAAAGAAATTTGAAGCAACTCCTATTTCTAAAGATTCATTACGTAACGAATTCTTACAACTTCGTGAATCTATTCCAAAATCCCAAATTACTAATCTTAACGTTAAATTATATCAAAATCTTAAACAAATTATTGATTTTAAAAATATAACACGAATTTCAACTTATATGGCCAAAGATAATGAAGTACAAACTGATTTGTTAATAAAAGACGCTTTAGAACAGGATATTACTATTATAATTCCAGTTTTAAAACCCAATTATCAACTATGTTTTACAGAAATTAATCAGTTTACTACTTTTCATCATAATAAACTTGGAATATTAGAACCTACTAAAGACTGCATAAATTATACTTCAGGAATTGATGTAGATCTAGTTATAGTTCCTGGAATAGTTTGGAATCACAGTGGTTATAGAATAGGTTATGGTTCAGGTTATTACGATAAATATATTAATCTATTAAATAAAAATATTAATATCGTGGGTTTATCATATGAATTCCAAATTTTTACTAATATTCCAATTGAAAAATATGATATGTCAGTTAATAAACTAGTTACTGAAAATCAAATTATTTATTGTAAAAGGTGATGTTGATATTAGTTCAAATATAAAAATTGCCATAATTTCAGGTAGTAAATCTGATGAACATATTATAAAACAAGTAACTGATATACTTGATCAGTTTAATGTACCATATGAATCCAAAATACTTTCTGCTCATCGAAACCATGATCAATTACAAGCTTATGTTAAAGCTTCTCAAGCTGAAGTATTTATTGGTATAGCTGGTCTAGCAGCTCATTTACCTGGTGTTCTTGCTTCCTTAACAATTAAACCAGTTATAGGAGTTCCAGTAGCTGTAAAATTAAACGGATTAGATTCTCTTTTATCTATTGTTCAAATGCCACCTAAAGTTCCTGTTGCATGTGTTGGTATTGATAATGGAAAAAATGCTGCGTTACTTGCTATACAAATCTTAAGTATTGAAAATACTGAGCTACAAACTAAATTATTAAATTTTAGGTCGAGTTAATTTGACAACGCCAAAGGATTTAGGAGCTAAATTTGTTAAATCGGGTAAAGTTAAAGATATCTATAGCCTCGATGATGACATCCTTTTTCATTTCACTGATCGTGTATCTGCTTTTGATGTAATTTTACCATCTACAATCCCAAAAAAAGGTGAAGTTTTGTGTAGATTTGCTGAATATTGGTTTAAAACTCTACCTTTTGAGTCCCACATAATAAAGACTATTGGTAAAGATATGATGTTAGTTAAGAAACTTGAAATGTTACCTATTGAATCAATAGTTCGTGGTTATGTCTATGGTAGTTTATGGAAAAGAATAAAAAATGGTGAAATAAACATTGACATTACTGACCCCCAATTAGCTCAAAAACTTCCAGCTCCACTCTTTGATCCAACAACTAAACATGAAATACATGATGTTCCTATTACTCAAGAAGAAATTTTAAAAAGAAATTGGATGGATAATAACCAATTAGAAACAATTCAAGATACTAGTATTCAAATTTATAATATGATGGTTGATAAAGCTAAGGAATCTGGATTTATGTTAGCTGATTTAAAATTAGAATTTGGAATATTAAATAATAAAATTCTACTTGGTGATTCTATTGGACCAGACGAATTTCGATTATGGCCAAGTGAAAAATATTCTATCGGGTCTTCACAAGAAAGTTTTGATAAACAACCTATTCGAGATTGGTTAATAGATATAAAATATAAGGAAAAACTCGATCACGCTGATAAAAACAATCTCAAAAACCCCCTCCCTCCTGTCCTCCCTTCAGATCTAATTTCTGAAGTTACTCGTAGATATATTTTTGCTTATGAAAAGATTACTGGTCTAAAATTTTAAAAGAAGTAACATGGAATCTAATAAATATAAAAAATTTGGTGTTGATTTAAAAAAAATTAAAAATATTCATGATTCTTTACCTAAATTTTTAAATCAAACTATTAAAAATACATCATCATTTAATGTACTTGAAGCTGCTGGACATTATTCTAGTATTTTAAATATAGACGGTCTTAATATCACTATTCATACTGATGGCGTTGGTACTAAAGTTCTTGTAGCTCAAATGATGAATAAATATGATACTATAGGAATTGATTGTGTAGCAATGTGTGTTAATGATTTATTATGTGTGGGATCTAAACCATTAGCATTAGTTGATTATATTGCACTTGAAAAAACTAATGATAAATTAGTTACAGAACTTATTACTGGTTTAGTTCAGGGTTCAAAACTTGCGTCCGTGTCTATTGTTGGTGGTGAAACCGCAATAATGCCTGATGTTATTAAAGGATTTAATGGTAATGGATTTGATTTAGCAGCCACTGTTTTAGGTCATATTAAACCACCCAATTCTCCCATTCTTGGCCACAATCTTTTATCTGATGATATAATTGTTGGACTTCAAAGTTCTGGAATACATTCCAATGGTTTTAGTTTAGCACGTAACGTTTTGTTAAAATCTCACAATCTCGATGATTATATTCCTGAATTAAACAAAACTATAGGATCTGAACTTCTTGTACCTACTGCAATCTATGTTAATCCAATACTTGACATTCTTAAAAATTGTGAAGTTCATGGTTTAGCACATATAACTGGTGGCGCTTTTTCTAAATTACTTCGAATTTCTAAATATAAAAATCTTGGATTTCAACTTGATAATATGCCAAAACCACCACCTATATTCTCGCTTATTCAAAAAGAAGGTAAAATAACATTAAAAGAAATGTACAAAACTTTTAATATGGGAATCGGATTTTGTATCTGTTTACCAAAAACTGAACTTAATAAAACTTTAACTATTTGTAAAAAACATGGATTTGAAGCTATGCAAATTGGTCAAATGTCTAATAATTTTAATGTTATTATTAACAATAACTTATTAATAAGCTAAAATTTTATTTCAGTAATTTTCCCCAATCTTTTTTTATATTTTGATATAATTGGATTTATATTTTCATTGATATATTTTGTACATTTATTCGGAACTTCTCCAATATGAGTGTTTGGGTTTAACAATTTTGTCAACTCAGTTGTTGATATTATTTTTATTTCCTTATCGTTTTTAAGTAACTGTTCTAAATTATTTCCTTCCCCATTCATTACGTTATCCCAAGCTTTAAATGAATGTTGTCTAATTAATTCATGCATATTTTGTCTATCTTTTCCATTCTCAACTAATTTCATTAATAATGCTTCAGTTCCTGAAAAAATACCATATTTTTTGATATTTTTTTCAATCATTTTTGGATATATTTTCAATCCTGATATTATTTTGAAATATAAATTCAGTGCTTCTTCAATAGCTAAAAATCCTTCTGGTATAATTATTCTACGGTTTGCCGAGTCATCTAAAGTTCTTTCCAGAATCATATTAGTTGAATTATTAAAAGCTGTTAATGGTAAAGTTCCAACATATCTAGCTAATGAACACATTCGTTCTGATGTTATAGGATTTTTTTTAAATGGCATAGCGCTTGATCCAATTTGTTTCCCTCCAATAGGTTCTGACATCTCTCCAAATTGTGGAGATTGTAAAATTCTAACATCGAAACCAAATTTATAAACGCTTTGAGCAATGGATCCTAAAACTGAAAAAATTATATAATCTAATTTTCTTGGATACGTCTGTGTAGAAATTGGAAATGTTTCTAATCCTAATTTATCCATTATTTGTTTTTCAAATTTATCTAAACTAACTTTTTTATCTAATAATTTATGATAACTTGCACTCGTCCCTACAGCACCTTTTACTCCCTTTCCTTTTACGAATTTAGATAATAACATTTCAATTAATTCTATATCTAATACTAAATCTTGTGCATAATTTGCAAATCTGTATCCTACAGTAGTCATTTCTGCTGGTTGTAAATGAGTCCATGCTAAACATGGAGTATTTTTATATTTTTTAATAAGTTGTGATATAGTAGATAAGCAATTTACTAATCTAGTTAAAATTAGTTCCATCCCCTTTTTCATTCTTAATATATCTGCATTATCTTCAATATCCATGGATGTAGCTCCTAAATGTAGTTTTCCCCCTCCTATTTTTGCTTGCTTTGCAAAAGTTTGAATTTCTGCCATAATATCATGTTTAGTCTCTTTTTCAATTTCTAGGGCGCTGTTAATGTCTATTTTATTTTGATTTAATTTAATATCTGTTAGTTCTTTAGCTGATACTAAACCATATTTATTTTGAATTTCTGCTAAACTCACCCAAATTTTTCTCCACATTAATCTTTTTTCTTTCTCAGAAAATATTTTCTTCATTTCTGGACTACCATATCGCCATGTAAACACGGATAAATATGTGTCATATGTAAATTTATCATTCATCATATATTATTAAAAATAAAATAGAAATAAGCTTTATCAAAAATTTTTAGAGTAAATTTATCAATATGGTTTTTTTAAGTAATTTATTGACAAAAAATCTGCACAAAATTAAAACTGCTTTAATTAGTGTTTCAAATAAAGATGGCATTGAAGATTTTTGTAAAATCTTGGAATCTGATTATAATATAAAAATATTTGCTACTGGTGGAACATATACAACTCTTAAGAATTCTAATGTTAATGTAAATAAATTAGATGATATTGTTCAATATCCGGAAATGATTGATGGAAGAGTTAAAACATTACAACCTGAGATATTTGCTGGTATTCTGGCTAAACGTATCCCCAGTCATCTAAAACAGTTAAACACGCATAATATTGATACTATTGATTTAATTGTATGTAATTTTTACCCATTTGAAAAACATGTGTTAAATAAAAATATTGAATTGAAAAATTTGATTGAATTAATTGATATTGGTGGCCCATCTTTAGTTAGAGCCGCCGCTAAAAACTATGAATATGTTACTGTTATCCCATCAAATAATTATTATGATTATGTTATAGAACAATTACAACTTCATGATGGATCTGTACCTCTAAAAGTTAGAGAAAATTTAGCGCAAATAGCTTTTGGTATGGTTGCTAATTATGATATAGCAATTTATAATGGTTTAAATCAATATAATAATATTTTATTTCCAAATAATTTTTTCATTTCTGCAAAAAAATTTGATAACATTAATATTCAATACCCTAAATTAGAAAAAAGATTGAATCTAAAATATGGTGAAAATCCACAACAATCTGCTTCTATCTATAATATTATTGGTTGTACTAATATGTCTAATTGGGAGCAACTTTCAGGTGATATCAAATCTTTTAATAACTATTTAGATATTGGTCATGCTTTTGAAATTTTATCCGGTTTTGATTCAAATCCTACTGTGGCAACCGTTAAACATGGACAAATTAGTGGGTTTGCATTTGCACCAGATATATCTGAAGCATATACATTAGCTCATAATTGTGATCCTGAAGCTGATTTTGGTGGTATTGTTGTTCTTAATCGTGAAGTTGATGTTAATTGTGCAAATTTGATTGGTAAAAATCCAAATACAACAGATTCATCTGTTTACACTGAAATTATTCTAGCTCCTAATTATAGTAAAGAAGCAATTAATATTTTAAAAACTAAACAAAAAAATAAAATTAAACTTATAAAAACCACTAATAATACTACTTATCCTTTTGATATTAGAATTCTTGAAGGTAATTTTCTTGTACAAGAAGTAGAAAATTATAATCTTAAATTAGATCCAAAAAAAGTTACTTATCCTACTATGAATAAACCAAATTCTAAAATATTGAATTTGTTACTTACAACATGGGAACTAGTGCGAAAAGTGGAGTCTAATGGTATAGTAATTGGAGATGGTAAATTTTCTAACAATAAACTCACTCATTTTTGGACTTATGGAATTGGAAGTTTTAGAAAACGAAGTGGAGCTGTTAAAATCGCTCTTGATAATAGTGGATCTCGAAGTAAAAATGCTGTTGCAGCATCTGATGGATTTTTCCCCTTTAGAGACGGTATTGATTTATTAGGAAAAGCAGGAATTACAGGAGTAATTCAACCTGGAGGAT